>JAFRWH010000221.1 GCA_017438085.1 Bacillota bacterium | reverse complement strand
CCATCCCCGCCATCTACCTGGTGGTGTATATTTTCATAACCAAGCGCACCCTGGAGGGGCTGCTGCTTGGCACCGTCATCGGCTACATACTGCTGTCGCCCAGTGGTATTTTTACCACCATCAGCGATGCCTTGCTGGAGACCATGATGTCCGAGGACGTGGCATGGATCATTCTGGTGGCGTCTCTTATGGGCAGCATCATAGCACTGATAGACAAGGTTGGCGGCGCCTACGCTTTTGGCGAATGGGTGGCAAAGCGGGCTAAAACAAAAGAGTCTGTTCTGATGTGGACATGGCTCCTTGGCATCGTAATTTTTATCGATGATTATCTGAACGCGCTGGTTATCGGTTCCTGCATGGCTCCCCTTACGGACAAGAGAAAGAGCTCCAGAGAGTTCCTTTCATTTATAGTCGACTCCTGCGCGGCTCCGGCCTGCGTGCTTATCCCTCTGTCCACATGGGGTGTCTTCGTCGCCAAGATACTGGAGACCAACGGTTGGGCGCCCGAGGGCGAAGGTCTGGTCTACTTCATCAAGACCATACCCTACGATTTCTATGCCTGGGTTGGACTTCTTATAGTGCCCCTGTTCATCTTCGGAAAGATAAAGCATTTCGGCCCCATGAAGAGGGCTGAGGAGAGAGTAGCTGCGGGCGGACCCGTGGCGCCGGAGGGTTCAGAGCGCATCGACATCCGCGGAGACGGCAGCAGCGAGATTCCAAAGGAGCCCAAGCTCTACAACTTCTTCGTGCCCATTCTGGCTCAGATCATCTTTACACTGATCTTCGACATCCAGGTGGAAAAGGGCATCTATGCCACGCTGATACTGATGTTCGTGTTCTATCTGGCCCAGGGCGTCATTACTCCCCTGGAATTCTGGGACACCTCCATCCACGGCATGAAGAACATGCTCACATCCATAATGCTTATGGTGCTGGCCTTCCTGTTCGCCGCCATGAACGAGCGGATCGGCTTCACCTTTTACATGATCAACAGCGCTTCCCGCTGGATGACACCGCAGCTTATGCCGCTTATAGTGTTTGTCATCCTCTCGATAGAGGAGTTCGTGACGGGCACTAACTGGGGCATGTATGTAATTGCGCTGCCCATAGTCATCCCTCTGGCTCAGGCGCTGAATTCCAATGTCGCTCTTTGCGTTGCGGCGGTGATCTCCGCAGGCGTTTTCGGAAGCCATATCTGCTTCTATTCCGACTGCACCGTCATCAGCTCTGCCGCCTGCGGCTGCGACAACTTCGCCCACGCTAAGAGCCAGGCACCTTACGGCATACTCTGCGCGGGCATCTCTGCAGTGCTGTTCCTGGCAGGCGGATTCATATTTTAGAATAATAAAAACAAGACAATAAACTGTAACCCGGAGGGCCTTTTGCCGTCTCTATTGGTGAAAGGCCTTTTATTGAGTCGTTTGTTAAGCAAACATGAATGACGAACAGATAGTACAACTCTATTGGGACCGGTCCGAGCAGGCGATAGCCGAGAGCCAGTCAAAATATGGCGCGTATTGCCACGCCATTGCTTTTGGAGTGCTCAAAAACCAGGAAGACAGCGAAGAAGTTGTCAGCGACACCTGGCTGAGGACCTGGAATGCTATCCCGCCGCAGCGGCCGAAAAGCCTTCAGGCATTTCTTGCGAAGATCACGCGGAACCTTTCGCTGGACCGGATTCGCATGAAGCAGGCAAAGCGCCGCGGAGGGGATGCAGCCGGCTATGAGCTGGCGGTAGAGGAACTGGCAGAGTGCATCGCTTCTTCAGAAAGCGTGGAAAGCGCAGTGGAGGGCAAGGAACTGGGCGGCATACTGAACCGCTTCCTTGAAGGACTGGATGAGGAAGCCAGAAGAGTGTTCATTCAGCGCTACTGGTACCTGCTGGATGTACGGGAGATCGCCGAAAGACAGGGCTTTTCCGAAAGCAAGGTCAAGATGCTTCTGCACAGGACAAGGAAGAGGCTCAGGGAGTATTTGGACAAAGAGGGTTACGGGATATGAGCAGAGAAGAGATAACGAGGGGACCGGGGATCGAGGCTCCGGAAAAGAATATGAGCGCGGCGCAGCTTAAGGCCGCAGAGAGTATCATCGATGGTCTTGGGGAGATCAGCGATGATATGATACTTGATGCGGATCCTTACAGCCCGGATTCCGCTGCTTCGGGGTATAAGAAAGCAAGCGCTGCAGCCGCAGCCCGGGGAAGCAGGCGCTTAAGAAAGGCTCTGCCGGCCCTTGCCGCCTGCCTTGGCATCTTCCTTGGGATAGGAATCGCTTTAAGAGGCGGAATACCCGATTTTGCGGCACCTAATTCCGCCAGCGGCGGAGCTGAATCAGTACAGATGTCAACAGAAGCAGAGGTTCCGGAGTATGCTGACGAAGAGGCGTCAACGGAAGCCGATAGTGATTTATCAGCGGAAGCCAGCGACGATGTGTCAGCAAAGGCTGATGAAGTGCTGAAACAGTCTCTGACAGTGGAAGCTCCGGATACAGACCTTAAAGGAGCGCTGCAGTCAGATGCTTTGAATGCAAGGGGCGAGGAGGCTAATGAGAAAGAAGCCGGGAAGGAGCCTTCTGCTGAGGCTTCCGCCGCTTTCACAGCTGATTCCGCCATGCCTGCGGAAGCGTCAGGACAGTCCGGAAAAGCTGCCTCCAACGGCGCAGGCAGCAGCCATGCAGGAACAAACGAATCTGTAATGCAGACCGAGGCAAAACTGAAAACAGATCTGGGATTCGGTCAGTTTGAAACGGATCTGGTCAACTTTATAGACGCAGAGGGCTTCAGACAGAAGAACTACCTGTTCTCTCCAACTTCCTTTAAAGCGGCTCTTGCCCTTGCTGTGTCAGGCGCTGAAGGGGAGACTAAAGCGCAGCTTCTCAAGGCTTCGGGCTTTGACAGCGCTGCGGAGATGGATTCCTGGTACGATTCTCTTGATCAGGCCATCAGGCTTTTCGCCGAGCGTCTTGACAGAGAGAAGCAGGAATTTGAAAAGAATAAGCAGTTTATGAGTCCGGATGCAAAGGCTCCCGATGGGGCTTTTGAGATAGCCAACTCCGTGTGGCACAATGCCGACAAGCCCGGAATGATGAAGGATTCCTACAAGTCCTATGTGGCAGAGCGCTACGATGCAGAAGCCAACGAAGCAGACAGCGGCAGCATCACGGACAAGGTCAACGGATGGTGCGATGAAAAGACCCATGGCATGATACCCAAGATCGCAGATGACCTGTCGGAAGAAGCATCGGTGCTCATAAATGCCCTCTACCTCAGGACCAGCTGGCTTGCGCGCTTCGAGGAGGGCTTTACCCAGCCCGGAGACTTCAGCTGCCTGGACGGCACTGTTGTTCAGAAGGAATTCATGAGGCAGCGCCAGAAATATGCTTATTACGAAGACGATGACACCCAGCTTGTGGTGATGCCTATGAATGGCAATGTAAATGCGGTATTCGTTCTCGGAAGCACGCAGGGCCTGGCAGACAAGATGGCCAAGGCTGAATACTGCGAAGTGATTGTCAAGCTGCCCAGATTCGAGGTGGAAAGCTCCTTCGACCATCAGGAATTCGTGGATTTCCTTAAGGCCAGAGGCGCGGATCTGCCCTTCAGACAGGATGGCAGCGCAGACTTTTCCGCCATGTGCGAAGGCGCCGACTGGTTCATCTCCGACATCGTGCAGAAGGCAAAGATCAAGCTGGACGAGGACGGGATAGAGGCTGCGGCGGTTACCGCAATTATGGTGAGGGCTACTTCTGCCATGCCTCAGCCTGAGGAGCCAAAAGAATTCACTGCTGACAGACCCTTCAGCTTTGCTCTTGTGACCGGCAGCGAAGATCCTGAGCTTCTCTTCTATGGACAAGTTGTACAATAAAACCCGGATACAGTAAAACATAAAATACAGCGGCTCCTGAGTCTGGAACCGCTGTATTATTTTGCTTTGATTATTCGATCGTCGCTGTAAAATGCGCTGCTACTCGATCTCCGCCGTAAATGCGCTGCTGGAGGCATCCGAGGGGAATATCAATCCGCCTCTTGGAGACAGGCTGTATTTCAGTATCTGCGGTCCCTCCGGCATGCAGCTGCGCTTGAACTGCTGGCTGAAGAAACGCTTGAGGAAGTTCTTCAGCCATTTTTTAATCGTGCCGCTGTCATATACGAAGTCGGATTCTGCTACTGTGAGAGCCTTGTTCGGCTTGCAGAAGACCTCCTCGGCAGCTGCAAGTATCTCCTTGGGGCTTTCTCCTTCCAGGAAGTGATACAGGAAAAAGTCGTGAAGCTCGTAAGGTCCGATCTTGTCCTCTGTCACCTGGGCTATCTGGCCGTTTTCGTCCGGCGGCAGCAGCTCGGGTGAGATAGGTGTGTCGAGAATGTCCTGAAGCGCCCCCGCCAGCTCATCTGTGCGGCCTGTTGCCACAGGCCAGCTGCCTTCAAGTATCTGCTTCCTGGCATGGGCTATGCAGGCTCTTACAGCGGTTTTCGTAAGCCCTCCGTTGGCGCAGTACATGGACATATGGTCTCCGTTATAGGTGCACCATCCCAGGGCCAGTTCGGACATGTCGCCGGTGCCGACCACAAGGCCGTTGTGCATATTGGCCAGATCCATCAGTATCTGGGTGCGCTCTCTGGCCTGGGAGTTTTCATAGCAGGCATCGTAGTTCTTCGGATCCTGACCGATATCCCTGAAGTGCTGCTCCACCGCAGGAACGATGGAGATATCGTAATGGGTGCAGCCAAGAGCTTCGGATATGATGTCCGCATTGCTTCTTGTGCGGCTGGTGCTTCCAAAGCCCGGCATGGTCACTGCGATAATGTCCGATGCGGGCTTGTCCATCTTCTGGCATGCCTTTGCCGCTGCAAGAAGGGCTAAAGTGGAGTCCGAGCCTCCGCTCACGCCTATTATAAAGCGTCTGCCGTAGCTTCTTATAAGCCTCTCCGCAAGTCCTGTGGCCTGGATCTCGAGAGCTTCCCCGCAGAACTTATCCAGAGCCTCCGGCTCCTTTGGCAGCCAGGGATTGCGGGCCCCCATCTGCGCGGCTGCTTCAGCCTTTTCGAAATTGGCGTTTCTGAGCAGCACCTTTTCGTATTCGCTTTCCGGAAGCAGAGCAGATGCCACCAGCAGATTGTCGCTGGCAAAGGGCATGGTTTCCTCCAGCAGCTTACCGCATTGTATAGCTGCGCACCATCCGTCATAAACACCATCTGCAGTGGATTCTCCGGGGCTTGCATTCGCATAGATGACAGGACCTGTAAGGTACTTGCTTATCTCAAGGAGCAGCTGTTTTCTCCTGTCTTTGCTTCCTGCAAGAGCGGGTGCGGCGTCCATAAAGATCAGACCTTCCATGCCTTCCTCTTCTTTTTCTGCCCGGAGCTTTTCGATGAATGCCAGAAGGCTTTCAAGCGCCCTCACTCCGTAAATGCTTTTTCCGGCGCTAAGCAGCATGTATCTGCATTCGGACGTGTCAAGGGCTTTGATGCTCTGCGCAGCCTCTATTATGCTCAGCTCACCGTTTTTTATGTATGCTGCAGCAACGGCATTCTTAAAAGGAAAGCCCGTCACCAGGCAGCAGCTTTTAAAAAGGGTCTCTTTTTTGCTTCTCTCAGTCATATAGCTGAGCGCTTCCATGGAAAGCTCGTCCATAAAGCTGCGGCTGATCCTTGCGGAAGTCATTCCCGCAAGGCTGGCTGCAGGGAATACTATCAGTCCCGCACCGCGGCTGGCTGCTTCTCTTGCTGTATCGATCTGCGCCTTTCCGTTGGCCTTAGGATCCATCAGTGTGAGCCTTGGGCAGGCGGCTGCAATCTTGAATTCCTTCATTGTTTTCCCTCCTGAATCTTTCCCCAATAGTATAGCCTAAAACCGTGCGAAAATCTCAAAAATAGTATATAATTATTGCCTGAAATCGTAATTCACGGCAATTCATAAGGAGCATGGAATTGAGTAAGGAATTTTATATAAACGACCTGCCTGAAGAAGGCAGCTTCACCGAATTTTACATGGTCCGTGCGGTGGCTCTTAAGCTGGGCTCCAACGGAAAGGTCTATCTGGACCTGAATCTCGGGGACTCCAGCGGAGAGATCAACGGCAAGAAATGGGATGTCAGCCCCGAGGAAGAGACCTTATTTGCGAAGATAAAGGAGGGCGATCTGGTCAAGGTAAAGGCCAGCGTCAACGAATGGAACGGCACAAAACAGCTGCGCATAGGGCGCATACGCAAGTACGATCCCGATACCGACAAGCTGGACGTGAGCGACTATGTGAAGGCTGCTCCCGAAAAGGGTACGGACATGTTCAATTATGTGCTTGAAAGGGCATCGGCCATAGGCGATGAAGGTCTGCGGAAGATGGCGGTCAGATTCCTGCAGGACAACAGGGACAGACTGCTGTATTATCCCGGAGCCATGAGGAATCATCACGCGGAGATGTCCGGCCTGCTTTATCATATCAAGCGCATGCTGATGATGGGAATCAGAGCCTGCGAAGTCTATACCAATCTGGACCGCGACTGGATAGTCTGCGGAGTGATACTTCACGATATGGAGAAGCTGAACGAGATAGAATCCACGGAGCTCGGCGTATCTCCCGGATACAGCTTTGAGGGCAAGATGCTGGGCCATATAGCACAGGGCGTAAAAGCGGTGGAACTGCTGGCAAGAGAAGTGGGTCTGGATGATGAAAAGAAGATAATGCTGGAGCATATGATTCTTTCGCATCATTACGAGCCGGAATTCGGAAGCCCTGTAAAGCCCTTATTCCCTGAGGCTGAAATGCTTCACTATCTGGACATGATGGATGCAAAAATGTTCGACTTCGAAGATGCGCTCTTCAACGTGGAACCCGGAAACTTCTCCGAACGCATCAGAACACTGGACGGAAGGATGCTCTACAAACCGACATTTAAAGAATGAAACAGGCTATTGAGGGAAGCATAGAAAGGATCATATTTCAGAATGAAGCCAATGGCTACTGCGTGCTGGCCTTTTCCACAAAGGAAGGCACTATCACCGCAGCGGGCCAGCTTCCCCTTGCCTCAAAAGGCCGCAGATATCAGCTGGAAGGGGAGTGGAAGAACCATCCGCGCTACGGCATGCAGTTTGCTTTCGGAAGCTTCTCGGAGCTGGCTCCTGATTCTGCTGATTCAATTGCGGCATTTCTTTCCAGCGGAGTCATAAAGGGTATAGGACCCGCACTGGCAGAATCAATAGTAAGAAAGCTTGGCATGGATACCCTGCGCATCATAGCAGAAGAGCCTGAGCGTCTGCGGGAGGTTCCTGGCATAGGCAAAGCCAAGCAAGACGCCATAGTTGAGGGCTACATGGCTCACAAAGGCTATGCCGATACGGTGCTTGAACTGGGGCCCTTCGGGCTGAGCCCCCACATGTGCCTTAAGCTTTACCAGCGCTTCGGCACTGAAGCCGCTTCCCTGGTGCGTTCCAGCCCATATATACTGATCGAGGAACTTGATGGCATAGGCTTTGCAAAGGCTGATAAGATAGCAGCTCAGCTGGGCATTCCAAAGGAGCATCCCACCCGTATACGTTACGGTATACTGGCCGGGCTCAACCGCCTTATGGACAACGGAAGTACCTTCATGGCCGAAGCTGAGTTCACTGAGGAGCTGGCGCCCATACTGGATGTGGACCGGGAGACCATATCCGACGGCATATTCCAGCTGGTTATGGATGGCGAACTCATTAAAGAAGATCTGAAGGGTATGCGTATCGTGATGCTCAGGAAGATCTTTGAGGCTGAGAGGCGAGTGGCGGCAAAGCTTTACGCCCTTTCACAAGCAGAACTGTCCCATATCAGCGGCAATGCGGAAAACATGATCGCTCTGAGCGAGCGCCAAAGCGGTATGAGCCTTTCCGATAAGCAGAAAAGCGCCGTTATCATGGCTATAACCAGCGGCATTTCTGTGATCACCGGCGGTCCGGGCACAGGAAAGACCACAATAATCAATACTATACTCAACATACTCGAGAATGCAGGGGTAAGGACGGCTCTAGCGGCGCCTACCGGCAGGGCTGCGAAACGCATGAGCCAGGCCAGCGGCAGGGATGCTTCTACCATACACAGGCTGCTGGAGGCCATGTATTCTCCCGCGGACCAGCGCATGTATTTCGGAAAAGACAGGGACAATCCACTGGATCTCGACTGCATAATCGTGGACGAGATGTCCATGGTGGATATACAGCTGATGGATGCCCTGCTTGCGGCTGTAAGGCCGGGGACCAGACTTATACTGGTGGGCGATGCGGATCAGCTGCCATCGGTTGGCCCTGGAAATGTGCTCAGGGACATAATAGAGAGCGAGACTGTGAACGTCACCAAGCTTACAGAAATCTTCCGCCAGGCGGAGGAAAGCGCTATTGTGGTGAACGCTCACGCCATCAACCGGGGCGAGTATCCATCCTACAGCAGCAGGAGCTCGGACTTTTTCTTTATGGAAAGAGATGATCCTTCGGAGGTGTCGGATCTTAT
>JAFRWH010000220.1 GCA_017438085.1 Bacillota bacterium | reverse complement strand
TGCATTATCTTGTCCCTGATGTCCTTTCCGGGGAACTGATAGAATCCCACCACCAAAAGGACGCCGAAGCCGTAGTAGTCGCTGAAAGTGAAGGTGGCGACCATAAAGGCTGATATTATCACCAGGAACTGGAGAAACTTGTATTTAAAGCCCGGCTGCTCCAGTTTTTTTATGCATATCAGAGCCACCAGCGATGTGGCAAGATTCCAGTACACGTTCTGGTGACGCCAGTAGTTAAACTCGTAAAACGCCAGGTCGAAGGGGATCTCGGAGATCAGTCCGAAGATCAGCAGACGCTGAAGGTATTTCGTTGCATTGCTGGTGCGCCTGAAGCCTTCCGCCAGCATAAAGCAGTATATAGGGAAGGCGAGGCGGCCTAAAAGCCGCATCCAGTCAAGCTCCGGAAATACTACAGCGCCTACATGGTCCAGCAGCATGCTGGCCATGGCAATTATATGCAGGGTGCTGGAGCTCAGTACGCCATTATATTCAATTATCATGTTGTCTGAATCCATAAATCTTTAAAAACAATGGTTAATCGTTTATAAGCGATAGGCGATTAAAATGTAAGGTGCATGGATTTCATGGCATCCAGTGTTCTCTGGAGCAGTTCGTCGAGCGTCCAGCCCAGTCTGTCTGCGCCTTCCTGGATGACATCTCTGCTGCAGCCTGCGGCAAACTTCTTATCCTTGAATTTCTTCTTCAGAGACTTGAGCTCCATGTCGTCAGGGCTCTTGGAGGGGCGCATAAGAGCTGCCGCACCGATCAGCCCGGTCAGTTCGTCCACAGCAAAAAGGACCTTTTCCATCTGGCTCTGGGGCTCGTACTTTGAGTATGCGCTGCTGCCATAGGCATGGGAGCAGATAGCGCGGACCATCTCATCGTCCACATCCATCTCTCTGAGCCACTTTTCGGTTACAGCGCAGTGCTGCTCGGGAAATTCCTCAAAATCCAGATCGTGCAGCATGCCGACGGTCTCCCAGAATTCCACTCTTTCCGGGTCAAATTCCTTTGCAAAATAGCCCAGTACGCCGGAAACTATCTCTCCGTGCTGAATGTGGAAGAGTTCCTTGTTGTGCTCTGCCAGCAGCTTTTTGGCTTCTTCAAGTGTCGGTATATAACTCATGTCAACCTCCGTATATATGAATTCTGTTGATTTAACGCATCATAACATTGAAATTATATTATTATTGCCCTGCATTGGCAAGTAAAATCGTAAATCGTAAAATATTTAATGATAAACATTAAAAAGTAGTTGACAAACATTAATCGCGGGTGTATCTTGAAGTCACAAGAGATCTCCATCGGGTCCGCGGGGCTGCTTGCAAGAGCCCCCGGACGATAAAAATAGGGCCGGGAGCCGTAAAGGCTTACGGCAGATGAAAGGAGAAATAAAATGGAACAGATGAAAAAGACAGCAAGAGGCCTGGATATATTCTTCAAGATCTCGCAGATCATGTGCACCGTCATAATGTCGGTGCTGGTGGTACTCAATATTCTGGGCCTGGTCCTGGGCTACGACAAGCTGATAGATCAGAAGAGCCTGAACATAAGCACGAGCATCAACGGATTCATCATCAATCCCGAGGATCTGGTCTTTGAGGTGATGGAGGTGCGCAGGGCGGTGCTCCTGATGAGCGCTGTGGGACTGCTTACAGTCTTTACTGTATGGTTTGGCATACGCATCGTGCGCCAGATACTGGCGCCCATGAAGGAAGGACGCCCCTTCGACAGCAGCGTGAGCCTGAACATACGCAAGATGGCATGGTTCACCCTTGGCACAGGCATAATTATCAATATATTCGAGGCTTTCATAAAGACCTATGTTGCGCAGGCGATGATCTCAGCTTACGCTGAAGGTCCGGTGACAATGGGTGTGAGTCATCAGATCAACATGGACTTCATAGTCTTCGCCTTTATACTCTTTCTTTTCTCTTACATCTTCCGCTATGGCGAAGAGCTGCAGAAGCTCTCTGACGAGACTCTGTAGCTTTGAGAACACGTGAAGACGGACTGACAGAGAAAGAGGCGAAACTATGATAATATTAAGACTTGACCGCGTTATGGCGGACCGGAAGATGTCCCTGAACGAGCTCTCTGAGCGGGTAGGGGTCTCCAATGTGAATCTTTCAAAGATGAAGACAGGGAAGGTGAGCGCTATACGTTTCAGCACCTTGGATGCCATATGCGCAGCGTTGGACTGCCAGCCGGGCGACATACTGGAATACCAGCCCGGAGCGCAGCCGGAAGAATAATAAACAGAAGACAGCTTGCGAAGATCCTTCGCAAGCTGTCTTTTTATTTGTGATCATTTACTGCAGCCGATCCAGCTTCACTTTTGCGTTGAGCTTTCTTGGAGTGTCAAGAATGTCGAATTGTATGATATAGGCGTTGGCATTGCTGTCAAACCCCAGCACCGTGCCACTGCCGAACACGCTGTGGCGCACTCTGCTTCCCTCCGGGATCATCAGCTTATCCATGTTTTCCGGCATGAAGAGAAGGCTGCTTTCTATCTGGCGGCGGGCTGAGCTTATCAGGTCCTCCAAAGGCGGATTTTCCATAAATAGCTTGTCCTCCCCTATATCCAGTATGAAGCGGGATGGGTACCTGGGAGACCCGTCCAGAGTCCGGCCTTCAGCCTCGCTCAAAAACAGTCCCTTTTCAGCTCTCGTCAGAGCCACAAAGGCCAGACGCCGCTCTTCCTCCATGGCTTCCAGGGTGCTGATCTTCTTTGAAGGGAACACATCTTCGTTCATGGAACATAGGAAAACATAGGGGAATTCAAGGCCCTTGGCTGCGTGGACAGTCATCAGTTTTACTTTATCCAAAGCCTCCGGCTCGTCGGCATTGGTCATGAGCGCCACATGCTCCAGATAGTGACGCAGAACGGTCTCCTCCCCACAGCTTATCTCGTAGTCATAGATAGCCTGCTTCAGCTCTGCCAGATTATCCAGCCTCTCCTGGCTTCCTTCAGTTCTAAGCATCTCTTCGTAGCCGCTCTTGTCCACCAGCTTGGAAAACAGCTCGGACACCGGCATGGTCTCAGACATGGCGCTGAAGTCCTCTATAAGCTTCACAAAGGCTGATGCCTTGGTCCCTTTGAATATTTCATCGTCCAGATGCCTCTGAAGGGCGCTGTAGAGGCTGCAGTTCTCCTCGGCCGCCTTTTCCTCCAGCCAGGCCATGCGCCGCTGACCCATATTGCGCTTCGGAGTATTGACAGCCCGCCTGAAGCTGAGATCGTCCCTGTAAGCCAGCAGTCTCAGGTAGGAAAGCGTATCCTTTATCTCCATGCGCTCAAAAAACTGTACGCCGCTGTAGATCTTATAAGGTATCTTCTCCCGCAGCAGAGCTTCCTCCAGGTTCCTTGTAATGTAATGTGCCCGGTAGAGCAGGGCAATATCCCCCGGCTTTTCATGACTGCTTAGTTCTTTGATCTTATCCGCTATCCACTGAGCTTCTGCCGCCTGGGTCCTGGCATGATAGCAGACCGGCATCTCCCCCTCAGGAAGCATGGGTATGAGTTCCTTTTTTATGCGGTTCTTGTTTTTATCGATAAGCGAATTTGCGGCCGCCAGGATCTGCGGGGTGGAACGATAGTTTTCCATCATCATGATGGTTTTCGTGCCTTCGTGGATCCGGTCAAATTCCATCAGGTACTTTACATTCGCGCCTCTCCAGGTGTAAATCGTCTGGTCCGGGTCGCCAACTACGAAAAGGTTTTTATGATAGCCGCAGAGCACCTCCATCAGCTGATACTGCAGCTCGTCTATGTCCTGGAACTCGTCTATCATTATGTATTCCAGGCGCTGCTGCCACTTCAGCCTTATATCGGGATTCTCCCGGAAGATGTACAGCGTAAAGATTATAAGGTCGTTGTAGTCCAGACCGAAGTATTTCTTTTCCTGGTAGAGATAGCCGTAGAAAATGATGTCGTCTACGGTCTTCGCTGCTATATATTTCTCCCGCAGCTGGTCCAGCGGCATGGCTATCATGTCGAGATAATAGTCGGGCTTCTTGAAAAGCTTCTGGATCTCTATCATGTCCCTGGCATCCTTAAAGCTCTTCTCTCTTAGGGTGAGACCGCGCTCCTCGTAGATGGTCTTCAGCATGGAGTCGATGTCCGAATTATCCAGCACCAGGAAGCTTCTTGGATACTGCACCGCATAGCTCTCCTCGTCCAGAACCGACACGCAGAAACCGTGGAAAGTATTGATAAATGCGGTGTCCCGGTCCCCGATAAGCCTGTGGATGCGCTGCCGCATCTCCTGGGCTGCCTTGTTTGTAAAGGTGACGCAGAGTATGTTTCCCGGCATTATCCCAAGCTCATTCACCAGATAGGCAAAGCGGTAGGTCAGCGCTCTGGTCTTGCCCGAGCCTGCTCCTGCAATGACCCTTACATAGCCTTCGGTGGTGGTGACGGCCTCCCGCTGGGCTTCGTTGAGCAGGGCGAGGCTGTCTTCCATGCTGTATTCTTCGTTTTCGTTGAGATATCCGGGCATAGCTGGCGCCATCCTTTCGGCTTTTTCTGCAGTATTTTGCAACAGCAGTATATCATAAAAAGAATGTATGTTCTACTGCCGGCAGTACAAAAAATGCGACCGGCAGGGCCGTTATTCTTCGATGGCACTGCCTGCTTTCAATAAAAAACAGCAGTAAAGGATTTTACTGCTGTAAGTAAGCTCTTAAGCTCGCTGTATTAACGCCGGAACCCAAGCCCTTGGGGCTGCTACGGTACGGGCAGGTCTTTGCCGCTAACGCTTCTTGTAAAGCAGCAGCTCCGGATCCTTGCCGTTCTCCCTGTACGTGCAGACCATTATAAAGTCCATGTTGGCCAGCACTCCGAAGCAGAAATCGCCGCCCATCTCGGATTCCAGCTGGTTCCCAAGGTATGTAGTCTGATCGTCTAAAAACTTTACAAAACTGCCGTTCGGAAGCCTGTAGGGCAGGTTTACATAGGATCCCACCAGAGCATTCAGCCGCTCAAGCTTGGGCATGCCTTCGATGTTCAGAGCGTTTATCTCTTCGATCAGCTGCTTCTTGAAGGCCTCGAACTGGCCATTGTCGCTCAGCTCATCGTATCTTTTCCAGTAGTCCAGCTGGGGAATGGTCTGCTTAAGGTAAGCTCTTGCCTGCTCTTCAGTAAAATTCTCGCTCACCATATTCTTAACACAGACATCGATCAGATCATCCATGTCGCTGTAGGTGTATGTGCCGTCGGCGTAGCACCATTTGCAGTAATCCTGATTAATGGAGCCGTCTTTATTCCGCCCCATGATCTCATCCTCCAGAGGCATGCCGCAG
>JAFRWH010000219.1 GCA_017438085.1 Bacillota bacterium | reverse complement strand
TATCGCCGAGCAAGGCACTCACGACGAGCTCCTTGCCAAAGGCGGCGTCTACCGCGAGCTCTACGAGACCCAGTTCCGCAAAGTAATCGACATGGAAAAAATGTAAATTGGGGACGGTCCCGAATTGTCATTTTGGAAATTTTAACCATATTGACAATTCGGGACCGTCCCTTTTTATTATTGCGTCTTGACATTTATCTGCTATTATTGTAAATTATTTACATTAACGGAGGCGAGCAGACCATGTCAAGGCAAGCGAGACTGAAAACAGAAAGCGGGTTTTACCACACTATGATCCGAGGCGTGAATCGTCAGATCATTTTTGAAGAATCTTCCGATTATTCGCATTTTCTTGATCTGACAAAACGCTTTAAAGAAGATTGTGGAATAGATGTTTTGGCATATTGCCTAATGGACAATCATGCACATTTTGTTCTAAAGGATAACACCAACACCCTTTCATTGTTCTTTAAAAAACTCAATACTGTATATGCGATGTATTACAACGAAAAATACGATCACTCCGGACATCTTTTTCAGGGGCGCTTCAGATCTGAAGTGATCAAGACCGATGCGCAGTTGATGCAGACAATACGATACGTGCATTGTAATCCAATCAAGGCCGGCATATGCAAAACCCCTGAAGAATATCGTTTCAGCAGTTTTCGTGATTATACTGCAGCTGCCAATAATACATTATGCGAAACCACTCTCGCAACCAATATTGCAGGCGGAACAGATAGTTTTATAAGATTCAATATGGAAACTTCAGATTATAAATGCATGGATGATCACCCCGGCAAAAGACGTGTTTCAGATACTGAGGCCGAATCGATAGTAAAGGAGATGTCAGATATTCCGACTTCGATATTCTTCCAATCACTGGACAAAGACTGCAGAGATACATTGATCGCAAAATTAAAGAACAGAGGCCTCAGCCACACGCAGATAAGCAGGCTTACAGGGATCAGTAAAGGGATAGTTGCCAGAGCCCGCGCGGAAGATATCTTTTAAGCAAAACACATAAAAACCCCTGAACAGTAATGTTATCCAAACTGGTCAGGGGTTTATTTAATTGTTAATTATTTCCAAAATGACAATTTGGGACCGTCCCCAATTATCATTTCAGGAGGTTGCCGAGGAGGCCGATGACATCGCCGGCATCGAGGCCGTCGGAGAGGTCTACGCCGCTCTTTTTCTTGGTGGTCTTCTTGGTGCTGGTGCTGCCGGAACCAAGCAGTCCGCCGATAAGGCTTCCTACGTCTACGTTGCTGAGGAGCGAAGACATAAGGTTGGTGGTCTGAGCTGTCTTAGCTGCCTGTGTGGTAGCGGTCTTTGTTTCAACTGTTGTCTGCTGTCCGATAAGACTCATAAGAAGAGGAGCTGCTGCGGAAAGTACGGAAGAAGCCTGCTTCTGGGTAACGCCGGCCTGGTTTGCAACTGCCTTGATTGTGGAGTTGGTCTGGCCGCCGAAAAGGTGCTGGATGATCTTGGAACCGTCTTCCAGGTCTACATTCCTGTAGAAGGAAGAGATGTTGGTGGTATCATCTGCTGCGTGTGCTGCAAGAGCCTGAGCAAAGCTGTCAGCTGTGGAAGACTGGCTGGCCTGCTTGTTTGCGCCTGCCAGAAGAGAAGGCAGAGCATTTGCAAGGATACTGGTAACATCAGAAGTCTTTGTTCCGGTAGCCTGGCTTATTCCTGAAGTGCTTGATCCTCCGAGAAGGAGCCCCATTATGCTGTTAAGATCCATTGTTTTTCCTCCAATCAAATGAAGCATAATACTATACATATAAATTATGCACTTTTCAGGTACAAAATGCAAGATATTTGCTCAAAAGAAGAAAAATCGTGTATAATGTAAATGTAATTTTATGTTCAATAAATAAGGAGAAACCTCAATGGCTGAAAAGAAAGAAAAAAAGATCATAAAAGCCACCACAGAGTCTGTAGAAAAGACCGTCAAAGAGGCTAAACCGGTAGGCAATGCCGGCGGCCTGCGCACAGGAGCAGTAATACTCTGGGTAGTAGCCATCATCTTCGAGGTACTTGCTATACTCGTAATGTTCGGCAAGATCAACCTCACATTCATGCCCCAGCTCTGGCAGCTTATAGGCTTCCTGGTACTGGACCTTGCATGCGTCATCATCGGAGCTCAACTCTGGAAGAAAGCAAACCATATCGACCCTGTCTCCAAGGCCAACAAGACCAAGTTCTGGCTGTGGAACAACATGGGCGTTATAGTATGCTGCTTCGCATTCTTCCCCTTCCTCATCCTTATGCTTCTCAACAAGGATCTGGACAAGAGGACCAAGACCATCTGCATCATAGCTGCTGTCGTAGCACTGCTTATCGGCGGCGCCGCAAGCATCGATTACAACCCGGTATCCGCAGAGGATAAGGCCGCTGCAGTCGAGACCTTCGGCGACGAGCTCGTTTACTGGTCCCCGTTTGGCCACGTCTACCACACCCACACCGACTGCCAGGCTCTCAACCAGACCGAGACCCTTACAGAAGGCACAGTTGAGCAGGCAGTTGCGGCAAACCGCACAAGGCTCTGCAAGTTCTGCGCAACCAGGGACAACATCACCACAGTTGTAACAGACGAATAGCTCAACAAAAGTATTAAAGCGTTCCGGCCATACCGGAGCGCTTTTTTATTTCCCGGATATGCAAAAAGGCTCCGAGGCCTCGTTGCGCCGGAGTCTTTTTGCGTGTATCAAAGGAGTACTATTTATGACCCTGATCTTCTGTTGATTACCAGTCCAGTCCTGCCTTGGCTCTGATAGCCTTGTTCCTTTCGGTATCGCGACCGTAGTTGCAAGCCTTCAGATCAGCTATGATGGAATCGTCTGTGTTGTCCATTCTCGGAAGAGGTACATCCTGATCGAAAGCAAGGATCTTCTGGACCTTCTTGATGTCCACGTTGCGGACTGTGGTGCCGTCCTTAAGAGCTACAGCAGCAGCTACGCCGGCAGCCTGACCAGTACCTATGCACTGCGGGATCAGCTGCAGAGCGGTGATGGCAACGTTGTCTGCAGAAGCGTGCCTGCCCGGGCAGAGGAGGTTCTCCACCTTCTGCGGAACGATTACCCTGTACGGGATCTCTATAGGCAGTGTGGAATGAACTGTGGAGTGCCATGCTATTACATCGTCGAACTCGCTGTACTTTGCGATATCCAGCATGGTGTAATAGTATTCGCCCCTGAGCCTTCTGGAGCACCTGCATCCAAGCTGCGGGGAAATGTCGTAGATGTATGCGTTTCCGAATGCTTCGGGGAGCATATCGCGGCAGAACTCAGTTACCTTAGCAACAGAATTCCTTACTGAAAGCTCTGTATCCCTCATATCCTTGAGGTTTATGCAGCTCTTGCCGGACAGCCAGTTGTTCCACCATACGACATCGTTCTTGCCTGCGGGGAAGCACATGGTGCGGAATCCGCTCATCTTGTTGATCTCGTCCGCAAAGGATCTGTAAGCTTCCGGATGAGCCTGTCTCCAGCGGTAGAACGCGTTGAAATCTACGCCGCCCATACGCCAAACAAGAGCAGTCTCGTTGTCTCTTCTGGCTTCGGGATCGTTGCTTACCGGCCTGGTCTCGAACGGTGCACCGGTCTGAGCGAAGAGGTCTCCGTCTCCGGTAGCATCGATAACGATCTTAGCCATTATTGCCTGACGGCCTTCCTTGGACTCGAATATAACGCCCTTGATATCGTTGCCGTCCATGATGGGCTTGGTTCCCCAGCCGTGGAAGACTATCTTGATCTGCGGGAGCTCCTGGATCATAGCATCCATCTCGAGCTTAAGAGCTGTCGGCTCAAAATACGGGGACCTTACGATGAAGCGGTCGTTGGGATCGTAGTTTACGCAGTCGTGTATGCCCTGCCAGCGGTCAAGGAGATACGGATCCTTCTTGCCTATGTCCTTAAGAGACGGGGCTATTACTGGACCCGGGAAATCCTTGTCCATCCTTGTGAACCACTCTTCCTGGATGCCACGGACCATAGAGTGGTTGAGCCAGCTGAGCTTCGGGACCATAAGGACGTAGTCTCCTGTGGCATCTCCGCCGAAGTAGCCGTAACGCTCCAGTATGATGATGTTCTCTGCGCCGGCTCTTGCTGCAGCAACTGCTGCGCTGTGGCCTGCTGCGCCGCCGCCAACGAGCAGAATGTCGCAGCTGTCGTATATCTTGACTTCCTGCTGCGGCTCGAGATAAAACTTGTCCATAATGACCTCCGTTTATCGTATAAATACAATTATTGTCTATTTAAATGATATATTCATAACAACAAAAGGTCAATTATTAGATATTTTCACGGGGTGTAAGCGTCAGTTACAGCAAACAGTACGTCACGCGAAAACAGAGCCCGGGGCTGTCCGGGCTCTGCTTTTTAGGAGGTCATTATTATTATGAAGAATTAGATACTAGTTGATAACGCCCTCTGCCTTGAAGGCCTCGAGCTCTTCGTCGGAGAAGCCAAGCGCGGAGAATATCTCGTAGTTGTGCTCTCCGAAATCAGGAGCTGCGCTCTTGTACTGGACAGGAGCTTCCTTCATCTTGATGGGGCTTCCGATTACTGTCAGATCTCCGGATTCGGGGTGATCCTTTCGACACCTTTGCGGTCCCCTACCTCATGGAAAAAGGCCTCAGCCTGGATGAGATATTCACCCAGCTTTCCAAGAACGGCGGCCTTAAAGGAGTGTCAGGAGTAAGCGGTGACCTGCGCCAGGTTCAGGAAGCTGCCGAATCCGGAAACGAGCGCGCAAGGCTTGCTATAAAGGTCTACGTGAACGGCCTGATAAAGACCATAGGCG
>JAFRWH010000218.1 GCA_017438085.1 Bacillota bacterium | reverse complement strand
GCGCAGTGATGGGCTCCGTGCACTAGTTCTCCCCGGAACAGGCAAGAGGCGGCTATGTGGACGAGCGCTCGGATATATATTCCCTTGGCATAGTTCTCTACGAGATGGTCACAGGGCAGGTTCCGTACGATGGCGAGACCGCTGTCGAAGTGGCTGTCAAGCACATGAACGAAGAGATGGTGCCTCCTTCGCAGATCAATCCCAATGTGCCGGAGGATCTGGAGGAGATCATCATGAAGGCTACCGACAAGCTTCAGGTGAACCGCTACAAGAACGCGGATGAGATGATCACCGCGCTGAACTTCATCAAATTTTCCAGAATGGTTGGTTCCAGAACGGATGATGGCGATTCAGCGGCTGCGGCAGCCGTTGTCAAAGCTCACGACGGCGATAAGTCAAAGGACGGAGACGATACCCAGGGCGCAGATGAGGGCGATGATGGCAAAAAGAGCAGCGATGAGAAAAAGAAGCTGCTCATACAGATAGTCATAGGCGTGATACTTGCGCTGGCGCTGGCCTTCCCCGTAAGCGGCCTTGTTGCGAGAATGATCAAAAATGTCAGTGAGACTACCAAGGGTCCCGAAAGCGTTCAGGTCCCGAAGGTCATAGGAATGGACTACGACGAAGCCGAAAAGCAGCTTGCCCAGCTGGGGCTTAAGATAAGCAAGCAGAACACCATAAGGAGCGCGGATTACGATCTGAACACCATAATCAGCCAATCGCCTTCGGAGGGAACTACCGTTAAGGAGGGCCAGAGCGTAAAGGTCACCGTAAATGCAGGCGAAGCGGTCAAGGCAGTGCCCAGCGTCGTCAATGAAAGCTATGCAAATGCCAGATATAAGCTGGAGAGCGCAGGCTTTAAGATAGGCGAAGTAAAATACGTTCCGAACGAAGAGATAGAGACTAACTGGGTCATCAGCCAGAATCCCGCCGCAGGCTCAAGCATGTCCGACGGGACCTCTGTGGATCTGGTGGTGAGCAAGGGCAAAGAGATAAAAGCAGACCTGACCAATATGACTCAGGAAGAGGCTAAGAAGCTCCTGGAGGAGCTTGGCCTGTCCCTTGGCGTCGTAAGCCAGGATTACAGCGATACTATAAAAGAAGGCCGGATCTGCGGACAGAATCCTCCAAAGGATGAGATCCTGACTGAAGGCCAGGTGGTGGATATTGTCTTAAGCATGGGCAAGGAGCCCGAGCCGGAGAAGCCTCCTGTAGAGGAAAATCCCACAAAGCCCGCTGTAAATCCCGATCCAAGCAGCGGCACAAAGCCTGACGACGGCCAGGGCGAGACCAAGCCTGAGGATCCCAACAGCAAATACGAGCTGCATTCCGTAGCAATTCCTGTGGATCTCACTCACGCTTCGCAGGATCAGTTCAAGCTCAAGGTGACGGTAAGCGACGGCATTGACGATCCCAGGAGCATAGTCGAGGACGTGCATAAATCCGAGGGCAGCAAGCTGCTCAGCGTTTCCGGAAGAGGCCCCAACGGCCGGGTCGTCATACGCTTCGACAATGAAGTTAAATATCAGTATACAGTCAATTTCGAGACCGGAGATGTCCATTAATGGAGGGCGTTATCCTAAGAGGGGTAGGCGGCTTCTACTATGTTAAAAGCGGCAGCAGGGTGTTCGAGTGCAAGGCCAGGGGATCCTTCAGAAAGCAGGGCATAACTCTGCTGGCCGGAGACCGAGTGCTGCTGGAAGAGCTTCCCGAGTACACCGGCTCGGATCTGGAGGACGGAGGAAGCTATCCGGTAGGCGTGGTGGAGGAGATACTGCCAAGGCTCAACAGCTT
>JAFRWH010000217.1 GCA_017438085.1 Bacillota bacterium | reverse complement strand
CTTAAGATAAAGCACGAAAGGCTGCTGGAGCTCCTGAGCAAGGCCACGGAGATGTCTGACATCATCGAGCTTGAAGGCGCTCTGAGCGATGTGGAGTATCAGATCGACAATTACGGCTCCAGACTGAACCGCTATGACAGTCTGGTAGGCTATTCCACCATCACCATCAACATCAGCAAGGTCAACCGCGTGGATCCTCCCGTCGAGCAGGACAACAGCTTCCTGGCCAGACTGCAGAGAAACTTAAAGAACGGCTTTGACAACGCGCTGGACAATCTGGCAGATTTCGCCTTCTGGTTCAGCTACAATCTTGTGGGCATCATCATCTTCGTGATCATTGTCTGGGCAGTGATACACTTCGGAAAGAAGATCCGCAGCAGGAGAAAGGCTACAAAAGAGGCAAAGGCAGAAGCCGAAGCAGTGACAAAGGCTGAAGAAACAAACGAATAAAACAATATTTGACGCCGGGGCTTTTGCCCCGGTTTTTTTATGATACAATGAAGACGAATTATGTTTTGCGTAAGGCCTTCGGCCGGGAGGAAAACAAAATGTCAAAAGCTCAGAAAAGATCTGCTATGGCGCTGGCGCTGATGCTGGTGCTTGCCTTTATATGCATGCTTGGGGCCGACTACATTCAGCACGGCAAGGGCTCCATCGACATAAGCGAGGGCGTCCTGGCCACGGAGGACGGGCAGCTGTATTACAAGCTTTACACCCCCAAGACCGCCACGGAGGAGGCTCCGGCTCCCGGGGTGTTGCTGCTCCACGGCTATCAGAACGACCACGAGACCTGCGCAGCTTATGCCATTGAGCTGGCCAGACGGGGCTATGTGGTCCTTGCGATAGACGAGTTCGGCCACGGAAAGACGGTGCCCGGGCTCGAGGCCAGAGGCTATGTGAATAAGAAGGTCTCAGTGAATTTCGGCGAAGAGAGCGAGGCCGACGGCACATTCAAGAAGATAGGCGGGACCATACGCTACAGGGTGCTGATGAATTTCTCCAACCTGAGCTTTTTCGACGATAAATATACGAAGGACGACGCGGGAAACAGCATCAGAAACAGCGCTGAAGGCGGCATCGCTGCCTATAAGTGGCTGGCGGATCTGCCCAATGTGGATGAGACGAGGCTTGGCATAAGCGGTCACTCCATGGGCACCTGGGCAGCCTGGTCCGTTGCTGCAGCATACTCCGGAGCCACCAATGAATACGGCGCGGACATAATGCCCAAGGCTACTGTGCTTCAGTGCGGCGAGCTGTTCAGAGACAGCGCCTACGATTCTGAAAGTATAAAGTTCAACAACGTTCTGCTGCTGCAGGCAAAATACGACGAATTCAGCTATTTCAGGGACTATCAGAATACAGTCTCCGACGAACTTATAAAGTCTCCGCTGCGCTGTGAGTTCCTGGGGACAACTCCCGAGGAAGCCCAGTGGGACAGGATCTACGGCTATTTCAATGACGGCAGCGCAAGGAGCGTGAGGCTGCTCAACACCAACCACAGGCTGACAACCCATCATTCAGGCGGTCTTGCGGTGGCTATAGCATGGTTCGCTGAAGCATTCGATCACAGAAATCTCGATATGATCCCTACGGAACAGATAGCCATGCAGAAGGAGTGGCTGAATCTGGCGGCACTGCTGCTGATGCTGGGCGCATCGCTGGCATTGATGGACCTGCTGCTTGAGACAAAGTTCTTCAAAGCTGTGAAGCAGGATCTTCCCAGCCGCACGCATATGCTGAAAGGTGGCAAGTGGTGGAGATCTGCGCTGATCACCATGCTGATAGGCGGGATGCTATATCCCTTTGCGACACAGCTGGGTCACGCTCTGGTTCCGCTTCCCGAGCATCTCTTCCGCATGACCGTTGGCAACGGCCTCATCACCTGGTACTGCTTCATAATGCTTATTAATCTGGTGATAATGCTTGTCGGAAAGGCTAAAGCAAAAAAGAAGGGGCAGACCCTGAACTGGTACGAAAAGGGGCTGGGGCTTAAGGATAAGCCCGGAAGGCTGAGCTGGGCTCTGGGCTTCAGGTCACTGCTTCTGGTGCTCTGCATGGCATGCTTTGTGTACGCCTTCGTGGCCCTCTGCGATGCCATGTTCATGCTGGATCTTCGCATCATCTGGCCTATGCTCGGGACTTTCAACGCCATGAGGCTGGGGCAGTTCTGCCTTTACATTGCCTTCTTTGCCTGCTACTTTGTAATGGTGAATTCCAAAGCCATGGCGACTCTAAGGTGCGAAGCGAGCTATAAGCCGGGTCTCAAAGGCTTTATAGGAAGCTGGTGGCGCAGCGGACTGGTTATGACCGGCGGAATACTGCTGATAGTGCTTATCGAGTATATCCCGTTCTTTGCAGGCTTAGGACCCGGCGCAGATCTGCTTTTCGGCAGCACCTTCGGCGGTCCTTTCATGTCGCTGATGATACTGCTGCTGCCGCAGATCGTTGTCTACAGCCTGCTGGGTTGCTATTGCTACCGCAGGACCGGAAATGCCTGGATAGGAGGCCTTTTCAGCGGCATACTGGCCTGCTGGATAGTCACCGGAGGGTCATCCTTCCTGTAAAACTGTTGTAAGAGGGGAAAATAATGAATATCTACGCTGCATTCTCGCTTTTCACTGTGGTGATCCTGCTTTACTGGATCATTTCCGAGCTGTTTACCATTCTGTTCCGCTTCACGGGACTGCCGTCGGAGCGGGCGCGCTTCCAGGTTATCTCCCTGCTGACAGGTACAGGCTTTACCACAAGAGAAAGCGAAATGGTGCTGTCTTCCAAATCGAGACGGCGGCTTGCAAGGGTCACGATGCTTTTCGGATACGTGTTCTATATAACCATAGTATCCGCTTTCATCAATGTATTCCTGTCCATGAAGCTGAATCAGGTAAGAAACTACTTCCTTGGCGGTCTGATCCCATTCGGCACGCTTGTTCTTATC
This sequence comes from Bacillota bacterium, assembly GCA_017438085.1. The sequence continues at coordinate 7,212 of JAFRWH010000217.1, read as the reverse complement.
GTTCTGCTGATAAGGGTCCCGGCTGTGCGGTCCTGGGCTGATGCTCTTCTGGAACGTCTGGCCGGAAGACTGGTCAACAGGCGCGCTGCCAATACGGTAATGCTGATGGATTATATAGGAAAAGATTCCATCGCTGCAGTGCGGCTTTATAAGGTGCCGGAGGAACTGCGTGACGTGAAGCTGATGGATTCGGGCCTCAAACAGGATCACGGGATACTGGTGATGATAGTTGAACGGCCGGGTCAGAAGGCTGAGGCGGCTTCCGCCGATACGGTCTTTCAGGACAATGACAAGATAACCGTGTTCGGAAATTACAAAAAAATATGCCAGATCTTCAATGCAAAAGAACTCTTTGAGGATGAAGACTGAATCATACTAAAAGAATACGAAAAAAGCGGGCCGTCAAGACCCGCTTTTATAGTGGCTCAGTTGTCCTTTTTACGTATGTTTTTATAAACTGCCTGTAGATGCCACCAGGCATAGAGCACCAGTGATGCCGCAAAGGTAAAATACTTTTTCTGATATAAGACGAAGGATCTGGCTCTGGAACAGCACTGTTCAAGAGCTTTTATATCTTCGGGCTGCACGCCTTCTCTGGAATAGCATATCTTGTTCAGCAGGCGCTCGGTGTCTTCGTTGATGTAGTAATACCTGTGGATGTATTCATACTGTATCGCAGCCTTCTGCAGGGCATCCGGCTTGTTCCTTCTGATAAGCGCAGCAAGGTATGCAGCCAGCCCGGCAAGCGCTGCGAGTATGGGTATCCAGATAAGCCAGGCGGGAAGACTGGTTTTCTGAACAGCTTTAGGTCCTGCTGTGGGCAGTGTGAAGCTCTGTTCTCCGGTCCAGAGTCCTGCGGGCAGTACCTGACCATCTGCTGGTGTGCCCAGGGTCATTTCCACCAGCTGCCAGCTGTGGCCGTCAAATACCTCCGTCCAGGCATGAGCATCCTGTACTGTTATCTCAGCGATCATGCCGCCGGGCAGCTTTTTGAAGTAGCCTGCGCAGAATCTGGCGGGTATGCCGCAGGCTCTCAGCAGCATAGTCCCGCTGGAAGCAAAGTGCTGGCAGTAGCCGGAGCGGCTGACAGTAAGGAACCAGAGCACAGGGTCCTCATTCTCGGGAATGGGGCCGATCTGCTTGGAATAGCTGTAGCTGCTCAGAAGTCTGCGGACAGCTTCAAGAAGGGCTCCTTTGTCCGGATCCTCCGGATCTATGCCGTTTTCCTTCAGAAAGCGCGTCAGGTAGAAAAGCATATCCTCCGGCACCTGAGTATACTTTTCAAGCGCATATTCCGTGTAGGCTGAATTTGCTCCGGCAGCTTCGCTGCCTTTAAAGAGCGTGTAGTCATCGAAGCCGGCTCCTTCCGAGAGCGGCACTATCATCCTGTCGGCGGACATGCCGAAGCTCTCGCTGCTGTTTTTCAGCAGGCCTTCGGTGTATATGGGGAAAACAGGCGCATAGATATACCTTGGAGCATACAGATTGAATACTCTGAAGCCCGGGGCATCCTCCGGCTGGTCATCTGCAGCCTTCGGGCTCATGAATGCATCCTTTGCAAACTCTCCGAAGCTCTTTCCTTCTTCAAATTCCGGGGCTGAACCTATATCCGACAGCTTGCTGAAGCTTCCTTCGGGGTAGCTGTAATCGCCGGTGCTGTAAGCCTTTATGTAGTCGACTGCCATCCCGGCTTCGACCACCAGGGTCACGGTAAAATCGTTTTCATTGACGGAGTTTCTTGCGATCCTGAAGCTGGGGCTGCCTTCGTAGGAGCCGAACATGGATGCGGTCCCTTTCAGGTGACTGATATCGTAATCGTTGGAAAGATGCACATTCTCTTCTGTATTGTTGACTTCAGTTTCTATATCCTGTCCTATCCTCCAGGTATCCTCCTCGCTCTCATCAAGCAGCACATATTCCGGCAGGACCCATGTGCCGTCTGCAAAAATCTCGCAGAAGGCATAGGCATCTTTTCTTAATACTTCAGCCTCACTGTCGTTATACTCCAGCACGTTGTATCCAAAGCTGTAGCGGGCGGGGATGCCCAAGGCGCGGTAGAAGAAGACCTCTGCTGCTGCAAAATGCTTGCTGTAGCCTGTCCTGCTCTCTGTAATGAACCAGAGCACCGGATCTTCGCCATCCGGAAGCTCCGGCGGTTCGTTGCTGTAGGTATATTCCGAAGACAGCAGTTCCTTTATCATCGCCACCTTGTCCTTCAGCTTAAGATCGTCTGAAGCCATGCCGCGGCTGTTCATATAGTGCTGCAGCTCTTCGTAAAGGCCCTCGGGCAGTCTCAGATATTCTGCCTGAGCATGCCTGCTGTAGCTGGAAGCTGAGTATTTATAGAACTTTCCGGGATCGAAGGTGTAGCGCGCCGGGTCAGAAGAAAAGGCATCGTATCTGTAGATGAAGCGGTCACCAAAGCCGAGAACACCCTCCGAACTGCTGGTGAAAGCGCAGTAGGGTGCAGGCATCATGGTCTTGTTATAGCGGTGATCGGTTATCACTGCCTTGAAGGGCAGCTCCTCTGCAGGGCCTGTAGCCTGTCTGAAATAGTAGGAAGAGGGGCTGCGCTGTTCCGAGTCTGCAGCAAGGTCATCAAGAATGGAGAAGCTGAAGCTTTCCGGATCGTAATCACCGCAGGAGAAGATGTGCAGCATCTGCAGCGGATATGTGGATTTGATGGTGCATATTGGGGTCTCGTCGTCCTCCGGGAAGGGATCGTTGGTTATCATATTGTCCGGTATGCCGCCGTCGATCTCGGTGTTCGGCAGGGCGACAGGCTTCCCGGAATCGCCGTGGCCGGTAACAGTATCGAAAAGATCCCACCAGAAGTTCTCGAGGGTGGTGTAAAGCGGCGGTTTCTTTATGCGTCCGATCGACGGTATCAGAAGCGCTGCAAGCAGCGCACAGATCAGTATCACTGTCAGAACAGTAGCAGAGGATTCCGTGCTTTTGAAGAGCCCCTCGTGTATCATATGCAGCATCAGCGCTGCGGTCAGGACTATCTGTATTACGGGGCCGGACGCATAGAGAGTATTGGCTGTAAACAGGCAGACAAAGCCCCAGAGCACGAAAAGCATATCGTATTTGCCTTTGATGCGCTGGAAAAGATATAAGGCTGCGGATACTAATACGAAGGCCGCAAAAAGCCATATAGTAAGCCTGCTGCTCCATTTATGCCACTCGGGAAGTATCTCAAGGGACATGGGCTCTGCGCTCTGCCAGAACATTATAAGCTCGGAGATAAATATGACTATGCCTGTCAGTTTTTTTATGGCGCCGGAGATGTTCATGATTCTTTTCCTCCGGCTGTTTTGTCTGCAGGCAGATAGTCCTCGTAGATGCGGTCAGCCAGTCCGTATAGCTGGGACATGCTGACGATGGCGTAGAAGCGGCTCCTGTAGGCTGCCGCCATAAGGGATCCGTCTTCTTTTTCGAGGGTGCTGAGCAGGGTGAACATCTGAGCGATCCTTGCGGACATCTCAGGGAAATCCAACCCGTTTTCAATATAGTAATTGTATATCTTGCGTCTGGAATCGGAGCCGACCTTGACTATGTATTCGTCGTATTTGGCGCTGAGCTGCCTGTGGATGTGGCGCAGCTGGTCGCCTTCCCGGAAGGGCCGTAATTCGAATATCTCGGTGTAATCGTCACCCTTGGCATTCTGCGTTTCGCCGCTGCCCTGGGCATAGCTCATGCGCACGAATCTGTCAGGCGCGGGGCCTGCGTTGGGGTAGACATTGATCCTGGTCTCGAACACATTGCGCCGCCAAAGTCTTAGAACGCCGAAGGCCCCGAAGACTTCAACGTATTTTACCCTCAGCTCAATGGTGCCGGTGTGCATTCCGCTGAAATGCAGCTCCGTTCTCGGCTCCGTAATGATGCGCTTTTCGGTCTGATGTTCACCTCTCTGCAGGTTGCTAAGCTCCACCACAGCCCTCATTTTGCTGAAGAAATCCGGGGCGAGGATTCTTACAGTAATGTTTATGTCATCGCCCTCGTGTATGTATTTCACCTGTGAGTCCGCCTGAACGTGAAGATTGATTCTCACCCACAGGGTAAATACTGCAGAAGCAAAACAGAGCATCAAAAGCAGCCCTATCAGATAGTCGATATATGCTGCAGGGCTGTTGAATTTGAGTATGAATAAAAGGATAAGAAAAACCAGTATCATCTTCCGCTGAAGAATTTAGGCACAGGGGTGTCTTTTTGTATCTGCGAGAGCAATTGTATGCGCCTTTCGGAGATTACGGTCAGCTCCTGCTCCCTGGTGGATATCCTGTGGACGCTGACATCCGTGAATATGCTGTCGATATCTGCAGGAATAACATAATCCCGCCCCGCAAAGTATGCAGCAGCCTTGGCTACGCGAAGGAGCATGAGCTCGGCTCTGGGTGACAGTCCGATCTCGATCTCGCGGTGTTTTCTTGTGGATGCTGCAAGATCGTATACATAGCGGTAGATCTCGGGTGCAATGAATACCTCGTTTATCTCGTTTCTGCAGGCCAGGATCTCTTCTCTGTTTGTGATGGTCTGAAGGGTCTCTACAGGATCCCCCTTGTCTCTTGACGCCAGCAGCGCAATCTCATCCTCTTTATTGGGGTAGCCAACGGAAAGAGCCATGGAAAAGCGGTCCAGCTCCGACTGGGGCAGGACGCTTACGCCGTAGAGGGAGGAAATGTAGGGGTTCATGGTAGCGATCACGACAAAAGGATCGTCTACAGCCTTGGTGACAGAGCTTATGGTAGCCTGGCGCTCCTGCATTACTTCAAGCAGCGCAGCCTGGCATTTGGAGCTGGCTCTGTTGATCTCGTCGGCAAGCAGTATGTTGGTATCGAAGATCGGCCCTGGCACGAATTCGTCAGTCCCCTTGTTTTTGTTATATGTGATGTATCCGGTCACGTCGGATGGCATTACGTCGCTGGTAAACTGTATTCTTTTTGATTTCAGCCCCAGGACCTTGGATACCGTCTTGGCTATGGTGGTCTTTCCCACGCCCGGTGTGTCCTCGAGTATCACATGGCCTTCTGACATGATGCACATAAGTATCTTTTCCAGCACATCATCCTTGCCGTATACGGCCTTTTTCATTTCGTTGATTATTGCTTTTATATCCATTATTATCCCCGGTCGGTCCTATATCCTTCTCAGTAAGTGATCTCTTCTGCATCAGAAGGGATTCCCGCCGCTCCTGTCTTTTCCTATGCCGAAATAGTCCAGAGCTTTTTCGATGTCTCTGTCCCAGACCCGCCATTCGTGGCGTCCGGGACCTTCAGTGAATACTGCGTTGATACCGAGCGACTTGGCGTATTCTTTGAATTTATCGTATCTGCCGTCCACGTAAGCGAAGTCTTCTGTGCCGATGGAGAAGAAATACTTGGGCACGATAGTGCCGTCCTCGGCCCGCTCCTTAAGGTGGCGCCAGGTGTTGTCTCTGCCGTTCAGATAGGCTTCAACTGAGCCTGAGCGGTGCATGTCGTTCCACGTGCGTCCTTCGTTCATAGGTCCGGTCCCGAGCTCTTCTTTCGCTGTATTGAAGAGCTTTGCCAGGTGTTCTGTGTCGCTGTCCATATCCATCGGAACGGAGGATAGCGATGCGGCTCCGCCGAAGAAATCAGGTCTTTCGAGGGATATTTTCATGGTGCCGCGGCCGCCCATGGAGAGGCCTGCAATGAAATTGTCCTCCCTCTTGTCTGATGCGGGGAACCAGTTGTGTACCAGTGGCATCAGCTCCTCTGTGATGTAGCGGAAATTGTCAAAGCCCATGCAGAAATCCGGCCAGTTGTCGTAGACAGTGTTTAGCGCAGACATCATGACGACTATGCAGTCACGCTCGCAGGCGTAGACCTCGATATTGGATTTGCGTATCCAGTCGGAAAAATCACCGTAGGTGCCGTGAAGCAGCCAGAGCACCGGGTATTTTTTGCCGCTGCCGTAGAATTCTGCAGGCTTTGCGCTCCAGGGTATGTCCGGAAGTATAACGTTTATCTGAGTGTTTCCGTTCAGAAATACGCTCTGAACATCCATTGTTACAAGAGCCATATATGTCCTCCTTTTATGGTACACATAATGCGAATGTCTTTATTTAAGTATACGAAAAAAAAGGAGGGCAGTAAAGGAGAAAAATGCCCGGCTGTAAATCTGAAGATAGGACTATACATTTTTACAAGGAATGCTATAATGCTTAATGCACTTTAGCGGGCGATAGCGTATGTATTGCCCTGATCACCCGGAATCTGGAGAGTTTTATGAGATTCAGCGACCTTCGTGAAAACAGAAGCACAAAAGCAATCGTTTTTAATATGATGCTGGCAGCCGTAAGCCTTTTTGTAAATGGCTTTGGAATCTATCTGACCATACAGGCCGATCTCGGGGCTGCACCCTGGGATGTGCTGAATCTTGGCATTTCAAGATCTCTTGGGATACTTTACGGGAATGCTGCTATAGCAGTCTCGCTGACTATACTGGTGATTGACATATTGATGAAGGAGCCTATCGGCATAGCCATGTTCATCGATGCCGTGGTGGTAGGAAAATCCGTGGATTTCTTCAACTGGCTTCATCTTGTTCCCGCCTGCAGATCTGCAGCGGTGGGCATTCCTCTTATGCTGGTGGGCTTAGTTATAGTTGCCTTTACCCAGTACACCTACATGCTGGCCTCTCTTGGCTGCGGTCCAAGGGATTCGCTTCTTCTTGGGCTGACCAAGAGGGTGAAGCGCATTCCTATCGGCGCTGTGAGCATTGCTCTTCTCAGCTCAGCCACCTTTATTGGCTGGCTTCTGGGCGGGCCTGTGGGGATCGGCACGCTCATATGCGCCTTTGCCTCCGGACCCATACTGCAGACAGTTTTCAGAACAATGAAGTTTGACGCCACGACTGTCAGGCATCAAAAGCTGCAGGAATCCATAAAAGTGATATTCGGTTGATGCAATACACGAACGCACGGGACTCACATCCCATGCGTTTTTCTTTTTTCGCGGCGTATCGCCATCGATAAGATTCGCAAGCTCTATATTACATATTCAAAAAGTCAGACACGGTCTGACCAATTGACCTGGAGCTATAGGACAGATTGGACTCTATAGAAGGCGATTTCAATTCTCCTTACCGATCTAAAACACCGGAAATATTGAATCCTGCGGGTGCACCTGTCGTTGAGGATAAGTCCAATGTGTGATATAATATTTTGTTAAGAAAAGCATCATTTAG
>JAFRWH010000216.1 GCA_017438085.1 Bacillota bacterium | reverse complement strand
GACGGAGAGACCGGTCCCTATGTTCAATACACCCATGCAAGGGCAGCCTCTGTTCTCAGGAACAGCGGCATAGATCCTGCAAAGCTGGATCCTGCATCCATCGATTTCAGCTATCTGGTCTCCGATACAGCTTTCGAACTGATCAAACTGCTGTACCGCTATCCGGATGTTGTTGTGGAAGCTGCAGAAAAATACGAGCCCTCTGTGGTAACACGCCACATCGTGGACATAGCTCAGGCTTTCAACAAGTTCTATCACGATGAACACATTCTGACCGACAATCAGGCGGAAAAGGAAGCCAAGCTGCTGCTGACGGCTGCAGCCAAGCAGACCTTAAGAAACGGTCTTGATCTTCTGGGCATCAAGGCTCCGGAAAAGATGTAGACAGGAAGGGTCAAATGATACCTGAATTCGCGGAGAGGGAAGACAAGTTCAAGGACTACCTTCACTCGGAGATAAAAAGCTTTCTGTATGACGAACTGGCGGAGGAATTCTGCGTTTCCAACGGAATGGACTTTCTCGTTGGTATACCGCTTCCTTTTACAGCCACAGATCTGGTGAACTCCCAGTCCAAAGGGCTGCAGCTTACCAGCCTTGCAGACAATATGGTAATGTGTATAGGCGCGGATACCCATTTCAGGTATGCAGAATACTACGAGCGCTTCCTTAAGAAGTTCTTTGACGAAGCCCTTATGTCCGTTCTTGTGGGCAAGGCCATCGAGGAGCTGAAAAAGGATCACTTCAGGCGTTCCATGATATATTCAAGAGCAGCTCTTATGCTGAACAGCGAGTTTCCCGACAGCCTGTTTACCTATGCCTGCAGCTGCAGGGAGTGGTATCTGAGCCTGGAGGGCGACGATTATCAGGAGCTTGTGGCACTGCTCAAAGCTGATGCCAACGAGTATTTCGAATACACTGTTGAGGCGGATCCTTCCTATGCTGCGGCGTGGTATTACCTCGGCTACGCATATCTCAATCAGGCACAGTATACAAAGGCCGATATTGCCTGGAAGAAGTTCCTTGCCATTGCCTCAGGCCGTGAAAAGGACAGGGAAGCTGTTGAGGAAATAAAGGAACGGGTAGAGGCGCTTAAGGATCCTGTCAGGATAGAAGAAGGTATCAATAAACTGCTGATGGGGCAGGTAAGAGAAGCCCTGGTGGTGCTTGAACCTTATGTGGACACGGATTTTGCTGAGTGGTGGCCTCTGCATTACTATCTTGGCTGCGCCTACAGGGAAATGGGGCACCTTCCCGAGGCTATAGAGGGATTCAGAAGGGTCATAACTCTTGCTCCGTCTCATTATGAGAGCAATCTTGCTCTTGCGGAGCTCTATAAAGAAGCCGGCAATGATGCCATGGCGGAAAAATACGCTCGGAAAGCCGAGCTTTTAAAGGAATAAGTACAAATGAAGCACGTTTTTATTGTTAATCCGGCTGCAGGAAACGGCGGCGCTGTAAAAGAGATCACTCCTAATGCTATGCAGGCTCTTAATGAGCGGGGCGATGAATTCGATATCCATCGCAGTCTCAGCAAGCAGGAGATATACAACTATGTACATGCTAAAGCTGCAGAGGGGGAGCCTGTGCGTTTTTACGCCTGCGGCGG
>JAFRWH010000215.1 GCA_017438085.1 Bacillota bacterium | reverse complement strand
TGCGCTGACACCGAGAGAGCTCAGCGTGTCCGCCGCAGTCTCAAGAAGTACAGGGTCGTCGTCAGCGATGAGAACGTCGATCGGCTCAAGTTGCATGTCCGCTGGCTGCCTGTCAGCAACGGGGATATCGAGAGTTATCGTAAACTCCGTTCCCTTCCCAAGCTCGCTCTGGCAATCGATAGTTCCATGCATCAGATCCACCATCTGCCTGGTTATCGCAAGCCCAAGGCCAGTTCCCTGAACGCTGTTTACGCGGGAATCCGTCTGCCGCGAGAACGGCTGGTACATCTCCTCCATGAATTCAGGGCTCATGCCTATTCCGGTATCCTTAACCTTGTAGACCAGCCTTACGCAGCCGTCCTGCGGGCTTTCTTCCTCGCGAAGGTCAACATTGACGCTGCCGCCGGGCTGAGTGTACTTGATGGCATTTGAAAGGATATTGATGTATATCTGGTTCAGCCTAAGCTGATCGGCATACAGATACTCCTTTTCCATGCGGTCGATACGGAAATTGAAGTCGATATTCTTTTCTTTTATCAGCGGCTGAGATATATTTACGAGATTCTCGACCGTCTCGACGATGGAAAAGCTGAGCGGGCTCAGGTTCAGTTTACCGCTCTCAACCTTTGAAATATCGAGGATATCGTTGATCAGCGTGAGCAGATGGTTGCTGGCAAGAGATATCTTTCTTAGGGATTCCCGAACGGAATCACTGTCGTCAAAATTCCTCTCAGCTATCGAGGTGAGGCCGATGATAGCGTTCATAGGCGTGCGGATATCGTGGGACATGGTAGACAGGAAATCCGTCTTTGCTTTGTTGGCGGATTCAGCCTCCTTTGCCATGCGCTCAAGCTGCCTGTTAAGTCCGCGCAGATGCGAAAGATTCAGGATAAACAGGAGCAGCAGCCCGGCTGAGACCACGGCTATGAGCAGCCAGTCCTCGGTCTCGGTCTGAAGATCAGCAGCGGGGATAAGGCTTAAAAGCGCCCATCCTGCGGAAGCAGCCACCGGAGTGTGAGCGACGATGCATTCTCTTCCCCGCGAATCCGTCATGCTGAAAGATCCTGAGTAAGAGCTGACGCTCTGCTTCAGGACATTTACGCCGTCCTTGCCCGCATCGTTATAGGATCTGTAGAACTCGTAGAAATTATTGTTCTTAAAGGACGCGCCTTTAATTATATAGTTGCCGTCTTCATCGATGATGCAAAGCTCTGCGTTATCCAATACCTCCTGGGGGAAGACCCATTTTTCTTCGACTTCGGAAACCGGAACGATCCTGAGCAGCAGAGCATCTTTCTTTCCGCATTCCCCGTCGGAAAGCTCTATCCTGTTGACAAAGCCAAGAGACTGCTCGCCGTTCAGCGGATTGGTATAGGCTCTGGTAATGTTGACAGCCTCTCCGAGACCGGATATCCAGCTCATGTCGCCGAAGATATCTATCGATCTGTAGCTTACTTCATATACTCCGGGAGAAAGTATAGATCCTCTGGTCGACAGACCCTGCAGGGTATCAGCATATATTATGTGAGCTGAAGTGTTTTTGAGGACATGCGAGTTTCTTATGAACTCAGCGGCTTCTTCAAGAGTCATATCCTCACTGCCTATATAGTTTGCCCAAACGTCGCAGATCCCCTGTTCTCCGTAGAGATAGTTATCCGTTATGCGCTCCATATTGACGGTCGTGTTTTCGAAGTTCTGGACCTGAGCTGTATACGCATTCTGTTTTCCGATATCTGAATAGATGAAGACAAACAAAAGTATGCTCAGCATTATCAGTATATTGACTGCCGTAAGCCATTTCTTCTTCATTATTCATTCTCCATTCGAATAAGATCCTTAACGACTTCCCCTGCGATGATAAGGCCGCAGACGGAAGGAACGAATGCTGCGGAACCGGGCAGACTTCGGCGCGAAGATCCTTCTGAGGTTTCTGCTGCAAGCAGCTGCTCCATGTCCGTGCCTTCCGGAGGCTGCGGTTCAAGAGGTTTTTCTTCTGAATAAACTACCTTAAGATGCTTGATGCCTCTCTTTCCAAGCTCCTTGCGCATGACTTTGGCCAGCGGGCACATGGCGGTCTTCGAAATGTCGGCTACCCTGAACGCCGAAGCGTCGAGCTTGTTGCCTGCGCCCATAGCGCTTATGATCGGGGTCCCCGAAGCCATGGCCTGTTCCACCAGGTTCAGCTTTCCGGACACGGTGTCGATGGCGTCTACTATATAATCGTACTGCGTAAAATCGAACCCGCCGGCGGTCTCCGGCAGGTAGAAGCACTTGTGTTTGGTCACCCGGCAGTCCGGATTTATGTCGAGTACCCTCTCCTCCGCCACATCGACCTTGTCGCGTCCAACGGTGCTGTGCAGCGCTATTATCTGGCGGTTTATGTTGCTGACGGAGACGGTATCGTTATCGATCAGATCCAGCGCGCCGACGCCGCTTCTTGCAAGCGCCTCGACAACATA
>JAFRWH010000214.1 GCA_017438085.1 Bacillota bacterium | reverse complement strand
TGGTATAATATGCACAATTAATGCAAAAACTATGTATTATTGTGCATATTTTTATATTTATGCACAATTGTATGCGAAAGGAGAAAAAATTGAAAACTACTTTCAAGTATGACCATTACTACAATTACGAGGAGCTTAAATCCAATCTTGAGTTCTTCGCCAAGAAGTATCCTGATCTTGTGACCTTGGATATCAACATGGTCACTGCCGAGGGCAGAAACCAGTATGGTGTTACCGTCACCAATAAGAAAACAGGTGATGCTCTGAGCAAGCCTGCTTTCCACGTGGACGGCAATACCCACGCAGGCGAGATCACCGGCTCCATGGCAGCAATGCACATGCTGGACTACCTTATCACCAACTACGGGAAGGATAAGGCTGTCACCAAGATGCTTGACACCATGACCATCTACTCCGTGCCCCGCGTAAGCCCCGACGGCACCGAGACCTGGCTCACAACCCCCTATACCATCAGATCCATCAATAAGGTCCACAACGAAGTCAAGGGCGGCGTCAAGGAAGAAGACCTGGATGGCGACGGCGTTATCCGCATGATGCGTATACCCACACCCTACGGTGCATGGAAGAAGGATCCGGATAATGAAGGCGCAATGAAGCCCAGAGATCCGGGCGACCGAGAAGGCGAGTTCTATGATATCTATCCCGAAGGCTACATGGAAGAGTTTGAGGGGGATGAGAACCTTAAGAGCAAGAAGAGAGAGTGGTCTCTTGACTTCAACCGCAACTATCCCTACGGCTGGTTCCCCGAGAACCGTCAGCCTGGCGCAGGCAAATATCCTCTGTCCAATGAAGAGACTAAAGCTATGGCAGAGTGGATACTGACGCATCCGAATATCGGCGGAGTTTCCACCAACCACACCAGCGGCGGAATGTTCCTCTATCCGCCGGGGACCAAGCCCGTGGCTCAGGCCTGCCAGGACGACATAAAGGTTATGAAGACCATCGCCGAGATGGGTGTGGAAGAACTGGGTTACGAGATACTGAACATCTACGAAGAATTCGTGCAGGATCCCGCAAATTACGATTCCGGAGCCTTCGATGACTGGTGCTATCAGTCTGAGGGCATCATAGCCTACACCATTGAGTACTGGGATCTGGCAAAGAGAGCCGGCAAGCCTTATGTCGCCAACGAAAGATCCAAGGAGAGCCTGACTACAAGCATCGAACGTTTCAATGCCTGCAGACAGTGGGTAAAGGAAAACGCTCCCCAGGATTATGTTGAGTGGCAGGAATTCGATCATCCTTACTTCGGAAAGGTTGAACTGGGCGGTTTCAATTACAAGTTCACACATCAGAACCCGCCGACGAACTTCCTTAAGGATGTTATGGAACAGTCCACGCGCTTCCTGATCCGCTATGCAAACGCTCTGCCTAATCTTGTTATCGACAGCGTCAAGACAGAGAAGATCAGCAAGGGTATTTACAAAGTTACTGCTGTCGTCGGAAATACCGGCTATCTGCCAACCAATATCTCCAGCGAAGCACTGAAGATCGGCAAGGCCAAGCAGGTAAAGGTATTCCTCGAAGGCGAGGGCGCAGAGCTGCTCAGCGGCAAGGCTGAAGAGGAGATCGGTCATCTTCAGGGCTACAGCGCAACTCAGACCGGCGCATTCTTCTACGGAAACATCAGCACCAGCGCAAATGCTAAGGCTAAGAAGAAGATGGAGTGGATAGTGAAGGCTGCTTCCGGCACCAAGCTCTGCCTGAAGGCATGGAGCGAGAAGGGCGGCACAGTCCAGACTGAGATCAAGCTGAAGTAATATAACGCGAACGGCAACTATTCTCTGATAGTTTAAAAGACCTCCGGATAACCGGAGGTCTTTTAATGTATATGCTTATTCTGCTGTGTCTTTCAAGGTCTTGAGCAGGACTTTTGCTTCTTCCGCATCCTCTGCTGAAGAGCTGTCATTGTACCTTGCGGCTATGTACAGCTGTCTCATGCGCTGGCTGGCATCTTTATCGAAATGGTTCATCGAAACTCTTTCGATGTCGCTGCTGGTGCTGGCAGCCTTTCTTGGAAGATGCATCTTGCTGTACAGCTTCAGATAGCTCTTGTATCTGGCTCTTACCTGAGCGCTGAATTCGCTGGACTCGGTTTCCTGCGCGCGGCTCTTTTTGTTCTGGTTGAAGCTTCTCCTGATCGTCGACTGCGGTGCCCTGTTCCTGTCTTTTTTGCCGGGGGACAGGTAATGGAAGATAGCAATGATTATAGCAAGAGCGATAAGCGTTCCGATGCCGATCATAATGTATTTTATTCGCTCGGCTGCATTCGGATCGAATTCCGGCTGCTCTATTTCCAGCATCTCTTCGAAGCTCTGGGTATTGAGCTCTACCTGCCGCTCCGGGGCATTCTTTGCGATAAGCTTCTGGATGGGTATCACCAGAAGAGCTATCAGCTGCGCTATGATACGTATGAATATCAGCAGCACAGGCACCACAAAGGTGAAGTAGAAGTACTTTATGGTGGACATCACATTGTGCCTTACCATATCGGAGCTCAGGAAGCTGACGATAAGGTCCATGGCTGCCAGTATCCCGAGGTCAGTAGCCTGGTACCTGGGGGACAGATAAACTGCCGGATCGTGGCGGAGCGCCCTCATAAGCAGTATCTGAGCAACTACAGTTATCAGCGACAGCGGTATGATCCAGTCTCCCACTATGGTCAGCTCTCCCATTACCAGGGTGCCGAAGCATTCAGCGGCTGCGATCAGCCAGAACCTTGAAAAAATGGATATCTGCTGCTCTCTGTCCAGATAGTAGGCTCCGTCCTTTGCATAGTAGATCCCGTAGATCATTCCGGGTATCAGGAACAGAAAGCTCTTCATGGAAAAGTCTGCTGCAAGGGGCAGGAAGCAGAGGGCAAAGGGCAGGTATCTGAGCCATCCTCTGTCCTTCAGCTGGTAGCTCATTGAGTAGGCCGCCGACTGCATTATCCATCCCGCGAAGAACACCACCCTGTTTATCTTCAGTACATATAGAATAGGGCTGAAGATGGAATATATGAAGCCGATGTCGGACAAGGCCTTAAGGAAAAGCATGCTTATCATTTTGCTGCCTCCTTTCCTGCCTGGTCGCCGGATGGAGCGGCCACCGCGCTGAAGAACTTGACGCCGAAGCGCTTTGCTATAAGCTCTGCTTCGTGGCGCTTTGTCTCGTCTTCCTCGGGACTGATGAATATCATTGCAAAGGTATTGGTATTGTTGCTCAGCGTTCTTATGAGCATCTTTTCAAGCGTGCTGGCAAAGCGGTAACCGCAGCGCCCCAGACCTTCAAGTATATGCATAAGGTGCTGGGTCCCGAGGCCGCTGCTCAGATAGTTCCAGGAGTTGATATCTCCGGCTGTGATGGCATTGGTACAGAAGGAGTACATTATGCCCATGTCCTCCAGCTTTTCGCAGACTGCTCTTGCAAGGCTGTAGGCAGCTTCATAGCTTTCGTCGCCGGCCTTTGCCTGGGCATTGACCGCTATGAGCACGGAAGCGTCTTCGGTATAGTCATACTGCTTTACCATCAGGCGTCCCATGCGGGCGCTCTGGCTCCAGGAGATCTGCTTCTGGGGCTCTCTTCCTGTGTAGTCACGGTAACCTATGCTGAGGATAGGATCTTCAAAAATAAATCTGTTGACGGAGATCTCTCCGTAAAGGCCGCCGGGAAGCTGGGCAAGGGTGCCGAGCTCCGCCTTTTTAGGCAGGCAGACCACATCTACATACTGGGAAAATTCGTTTTCGACACTGTCAAGACCTATAAAATCACCGGCGTAAAGGCTGATGTGCTGTCCCAGATAGCGTCCTCTCTTGTTGATGACGCAGGGAATGACCATTTCGATGTGCTGTTTTGGGAGCAGCCAGCTGGTAAAGCGGTTGCGGCCGTCCTTTACTTCGATTCCGGTAGGCAGGTTCAGATCCACGGAAAAATAGGGGTAGACAGACCAGCCCGGATTGCTGATGCTCAGGAGAAGATTGAATTCCTCTCCGGGTTCTACTACCCTTTTGTCAGACTCCAGATCTATATCAAGAAGTCCAAGATCCCTGTCTCTTGAAAAGCGCTGAAGAATTGCCAGTATCAGTACGAAAAAGGCAAGAAAATATCCCATTATACAGCCTCAAGAGGAACTTGTGTCTTATCAAGTATTTTAGCGAGGAAGTCCTGCGCTCCGCTTCCTGCACTGCTGCCCGCAAGTCTGTGGGCCAGAACATAGGGAGCCAGGTATTTGATGTCTTCGGGAATGACATAATCTCTTCCCTGCATCGCTGCATAGGCCTGGCATGCTCTGTAGAGGGCCTGCGCGCCTCTTGTGGAAACACCGGAAACGAAGTGGCTCTCGTTTCTGGTTCCTTCGATTATGTCCATGAGATAATTCAGAACGTCTGCAGATACCTTGACCTCTTCCCAGGCGCTGCGGACATAAGTGGTGTCTTCCTCGGAGACCACTCTTTCCAGTCTGTCGGGATTTCCGGCAGCGACTTCTCTTGCAAGTACGCTCATCTCATCTTCTCTTGTCATATAGCCCATGGAGAGCTTCATGAAGAAACGGTCGATCTGCGCATCGGGCAGGGGGAAGGTGCCGTAGGATTCGATGGGGTTCTGGGTAGCCATTACCATGAAGGGCTCCTCCAGGCGGCTGGTGACGCCGTCAACGGTTATCTGGCGCTCTTCCATGGCTTCAAGAAGGGAGCTCTGGGTCCTGGGGGTGGCTCTGTTGATCTCGTCAGCCAGAACGATATTGGAGAAGAGGGGACCGGGTCTGAACTGGAATTCGCCGGACTTCTGATTGTAGAAGTTGATGCCGGTGAGGTCGGAGGGGAGAAGGTCCGGAGTGAACTGTATGCGCTTGAAGTCTCCGCCTATGGATCTGGCGAAGGATCTGAGCAGCATGGTCTTGCCGGTGCCGGGCACGTCTTCAAGAAGCACGTGGCCGGAGCAGAGGAAGCTGACCAGTATAAGCTCGATGACGTTTTCTTTGCCCACGATGATCTGTGAGCAGTTCTTTACGATCTTCTCTTTGTAGTCCTGAAATCTTTTAGTGTCTAACATTTTCTTCTCCTGATATCTATTGAATAATTTTAAATTCAGACGATATTTTGCTCAGGCGTTCTGCCTGCACCTCCAGAGCCTCGGGGGCGCTGTCGCAGCATATGTAGCTCCGGTTCTTTTTTGCCGCAGCCACTGCGAAGCTTCCGCTGCCTGCGAAAAAGTCCGCGCAGAGGTCTCCCTCGTCGGTGTAGGCCGAGATCATAAGCTCCATACGCTTTTCTGGCTTCTGGGTGGGATAGCCTGTGCGTTCAGCGGAG
>JAFRWH010000213.1 GCA_017438085.1 Bacillota bacterium | reverse complement strand
AGAGCCTTGGTGTAGGGGTGCAGTCTCTGGCGGAACATCTCTTCTGAATCCGCGAACTCAACTGCGCAGCCCAGGTACATGACCATGATGTCGTTAGAGATGTGGCGCACTACCGACATGTCATGGGTGATGAACATGTAGGTGAGGTCTCTCTCCTCCTGCAGATCCTGCATCAGATTGATGATCTGAGCCTGAATGGATACATCCAGAGCGGATACCGGCTCATCGCAGACGATGAACTTGGGGTTCAGTGCCAGAGCGCGAGCAACGCCGATTCTCTGACGGCGTCCGCCGTCCAGCTCGTGAGGATATGCATCGGAAAGTCTGGATGCCAGACCTACGGTGTCCATTAGCTGGCCTACTCTCTGCGCCAGTTCGGTGCTGTTCTTTGTCTCCTTATAGATCAGCAGCGGTTCTGCGATCAGCTGAGACACGGACATTCTGGGGTTCAGGGAAGAGAACGGATCCTGGAAGATCATCTGCATGTCTCTTCTGAGCTCTTTCAGTTCCTTCTTGTTTACTGTACTGATGTCTTTGCCGTCGAACCAGATCTCGCCGGAGGTCTTTTCGTGAAGGTGGATAACGGTACGTCCCAGTGTGGACTTGCCGCAGCCGGATTCACCTACAACGCCCAGGGTCTGACCCTTGGCAATGGTAAAGTTTACATGATCTACAGCATGCAGATCGCCTCTGGGGGTCTTGAAAAACTTGGTGAGCTCGGTAACTTTGAGCATTGGTTCTTTTTCTGCCATTTTTCTCTCCTCCCCTATTCAAACAGCCTGCATCTTACCAGGTGGCCCGGTTCGATCTCCTTGGTGACCAGCTTGCCGCTCCTGCAGGCTTCGGTAGCCTGTGGGCAGCGCTCCGCGAATACACAGCCGTCAGGCAGGTTCGCGGGGTCAGGCATAAGACCCTTGATGGGCTTGAGCCTGTGGGTCTTTGAGTTGAAGTTCGGAATGGAGCCGAACAGACCCTGAGTGTAAGGATGACTGGTGTTGTTGTATATGTGCTCCAGGGTGCCGTACTCGACGATCTCGCCTGCGTACATGATGGCTACCTTATCGCATACCTCAGCTACGATGCCCAGGTCGTGGGTGATCAGCAGCATGGAGGTGTTGAACTTCTTTTTCAGGTTATCGATCAGGTCCAGCACCTGCTCCTGAATGGTAACATCCAGAGCGGTGGTGGGCTCGTCCGCCAGCAGCAGGGACGGGTTGCATGCGAGAGCGATAGCGATGACTATACGCTGCTTCATGCCGCCGGAGAACTGGTGCGGATATTCGGAAGCTCTTGCGCCTTCGATACCTACCATCTCCATCATCTCCATTGCTTTAGCCTCCGCATCCTTTTTGGAGAGGTTCTGGTGAAGACGGATAACTTCGGCGATCTGGAAACCTACAGTCTCTACAGGGTTCAGCGCGGTCATAGGATCCTGGAAGATCATTGAGATCTGGTGTCCGCGGATAGTGCGCATCTCGTGCTCGGACTTCTTCATCAGGTCCTCGCCCTTGTAGATGATCTCTCCGCTTATGATCTTTCCGGGGGGATCCGGTACCAGACGCATGATGCCAAGAGCTGTAGTGGTCTTGCCTGCTCCGGTCTCGCCTACCAGGCCTAGGGATTCTCCTTCGGCGATCTCCAGAGAGATGCCGTTTACGGCTTTTACGGTCTCAAGATCGGTAACATAGTGAATGGTAAGATCTTTTATCTCAAGAATTTTATCTGCCATTTTCTTACCTCCTTAGGACTTCAGTCTCGGGTCGAGAGCATCGCGCAGACCGTCTCCCAGCAGGTTGAAGGCGAATACTGCCAGCATGATGGCAGCGCCGGGGAAGATCAGAATGTAAGCGTGGTCTCTGATAACGGTCCTGCCGTTGGAGAGCATGGAGCCCCACTCGGGAGTAGGAGCCGGAACGCCCAGTCCGATGAAGGACAGACCGGAGATGGAAAGTATGGACGCTGCGATGCTCATGGAGACCTGAACGATGATAGGAGCCAGAGCATTGGGCAGTACGTATTTGGTTATGATGCGGAAGTCGGAAGCGCCGGTGGCTCTTGCGGCTTCGATGTATTCCTGATCTCTGATGGTTATAACAGCGGAGCGGCAGATACGGGAGAAGCCTGCGATAGAGCTTATACCCATGGCAGCGATAAGCACGAAAATGCTGCTGCCGAAAGCTGCTACGATGGAGATGCCCAGCAGGGTGCTCGGGATAGCCATCAGTATGTCCATGAGACGCATCAGTATGTTATCGGTATGTCCGCCGTAGAATCCTGCAAGGCATCCGATTATGGTGCCGAACACACAGGAGAAAGCTACTGCGGAGAGGGATATCTCAAGAGAAGTTCTGGCGCCCCAGACCATTCTTACGAGTACATCTCTTCCCAGCTCGTCGGTACCGAAGATGTGCTCTGCATTGGGGTGCTGATATCTGTTGGACGGATCCTGGGTCTTGTAGTCGGGGCCGACCAGCTGCGCAGGGAACAGCGCGCAGATGAGCAGCACTATTATGATAAACAGACCTACGATAGCGCCCTTGTTCTTCCTGAATCTTCTTACGAAGTCCTTGAACTGGCTCTTCTTTTTCAGAGTTACAGTATTGGTGTTGTTTACTTCTGCCATACTATGCCTCCTTTGCTGCAGCCTCTGCGGGAGCAGTTGCCTTTGCCTTCTTGGGCTTCACATACTGGGACCTGATACGCGGATCGATGAACGCGTAGAGTATATCTACGATCAGGTTCGCTACCGACATGGTCAGAGCAAGGAACAGTACGCCGCCCTGTACCTGAGGAGCGTTCTTGACCTTGATGGACTGTACCAGCAGGTTGCCAAGGCCGGGGATAGCAAATACCATCTCTGTGATGGAGGAGCCACCCAGCATTCTGCCGAACTGCATACCTACGATAGTGACGATAGGAATAGCTGCGTTCTTAAGAGCATGTCTCCAGATGACG
The DNA here is from genome assembly GCA_017438085.1 of Bacillota bacterium. The sequence goes on along the minus strand of JAFRWH010000213.1, from coordinate 8,324 downwards.
ACAGATTCCTTCTGGCCTTTGGCTCTTGCAGTTCTGATGTAGTCCTGACGTATAGCCTCCAGCATGTTGGAACGGGTCATACGCATTATGGAAGATGCGGAGTGCAGACCCAGAGTAAGCGCCGGCATTATCCAGTGCTTCCAGGTCTTGAAGCCTGCGGACGGCAGCCAGTCCAGCTTTACCGAGAACAGCAGCATCAGCAGCAGGCCCAGCCAGAAGGTAGGCATGGATACGCCGATCATGGCGATGAAGCGGCATACATTATCCCAGATGGAGTATTGCTTTACCGCGGATATTATGCCTGTAGTCAGGCCTAATATGCTTGATACTACAACGCTGAGGAATGCAAGCTTGAAGGTGGTGGGGAATCTGGTAAGGATCTCGTCTGTTACAGGACGCTTGGTCTTGTAAGAGGTGCCCAGATCTCCCATGAGTGCTTTGCGGACGTAGTTGAAGTACTGGATCCAGAAGGGCTGATCCAGACCGTTTTCCTGACGGAAAGCAGCCTTATCCTCCTCAGTGGCCATTTCACCGAGGATGTAGTCTTCTGCGCTGCCGGGGGAGAAGTACATCATCGTGAATACCACCAGTACTACGCCCAGCATTACAGGAATCAGCATCAGGATGCGCTTCCAAATGAATTTGATCATAAGTTAGATCCTCCAAATGATTGCTGTAAAAGGCTTTCGCCCAAGGGAAGAATGCTTCTTTCCCTTATAAAAACGTATAATCATTATATACATAGGACTATATTTTTTTGAAATGCCTTGATTGTCGCTATTTATGCAATACGGTAATTATTTAATCAATAATATGTTGAATTAACATCAATTATGTTATATAATTATGCCGATAATGAATTAATCCGAGGAGGGAGGGATAATCATGTCAAGCATGCTCAGATTGAAGTATTTCGTAAGTCTTGCAGACAACCTTAGTTTTACAAAAGCGGCACAGGAATGCTTTATAGTTCAGACAGCCATGAGCCGCCAGATCGCAGCGCTGGAAAGCGAACTCGGAGTCCAGCTTTTCGTAAGAAATACCAGGACTGTGGAGCTTACCGAAGCAGGCAAGGAATTCTACAGTTATGCCGTAAGTGCATTAAATGACTATAACCGAGGTGTTGAGCGAGCCAAGCTTGTTTCTGCCAACTACGACTGGACACTCAAGATAGGCATAGGTCCGCAGGAGCACCTGCTTCTGGAGCCACTGCTGTCCAGGTTCGTAGAACAGTTCCCTCAGACCGCGGTCATAGTGGACCAGATGGGATACAGAAATCTTCAGAAATACTACAGGGAAGGCGCGTACGACATCATCCTCGGGCACAGAAAGAGGCTGCCGGAATTTGATGATGCAAACAGAATCACATTCCCGGGTATCAAGTGGGGGATAATACTTTCAGATAAGAATCCTTTGGCAGCAAAAGAACAAATAAATCCGGAGGACATGGCAGGCCAGACCTTCGTGAGCATGACGTCCATTAATATGGCGCAGTTCGAAGAGGCTGTGCATCAAAGCTACCCCGGCTCCAAATTCATCAGCGCCAATTCAATACCTTTAAAATACGTGTTCGTGCGGATGAACATGGCCATAGCCTATATGCCGGGCTTTCTGTCGAAGGACATGCCAAGCGGCATAATCTTTAAGGAATCCGAATGGATGAACGATCCAATACTGCAGGACCGCGATTTTGACCTAGTTTACAGAGTAACAGCCCACGAAAGGCAGGCTCAGGCTGAATTCATTAAGATCTCCGATGAGTACATCACCAGCGAAGGTGACAAGCCCTGGATGCACACCGAAAGAGAGTAACACATCGATCAGCAGGCAAAAAATGAAAAACCCCCGGGATCTCGGATTTCTCCGGATCACGGGGTTTTTCTATAATTTTAACTAAGGAGTAGAGCCTGTAAACTAATACGATTATGCTTCAAGAGTGTCACAGGTATCGGGACGTCTGTTGTGCAGCTGTCCGATGGATCTTCTTACTTCATCGATGTAATCGAGATCGATGTCAGCATAGATGATGCCTGTGCGTTCTCCAGCTCTTGCAATAACCTTGCCCCAGGGATCTACCACAAGGGAGTCGCCGAAGCTGGCAACTACGGGACCGCCATACTGGCCTGCAGCTACCATGTAGCAGCCGTTCTCGAGAGCTCTTGCTCTGAGCAGAACTTCCCAGTGATCCTTACCGGTCACCATTGTGAAGTTTGCGGGATTGAACAGCAGCTGTGCTCCCATAAGAGTCATCTTTCTGAAGAGCTCGGGGAAGCGGATGTCGTAGCAGATGGCAAGACCGAGCTTACCGAGTTCTGTGTCAACCACAACTACTTCACTGCCGGGCTTGCAGCGGGAGGATTCCTTTGCGACTGCGCCGCTGGGAAGGGTCACATCGAAGGGATGGATCTTGTGATATTCAGCGATGACTTCGCCCTGAGGATCCACAACGAAGGTGGTGTTGTAGGTTCTGGGGTCTTCGGGATTTTCGGTCTGGATACCGAAGCTTCCGCAGTGGATGTACACTCCGTGTTCCTTAGCCTTCTGCTGGAACAGTCTGAGTGTGGGGCTGTCTTCTCTGGTCTCGGGGGAAGGCGCGTTGTCGTCCTGTCCGCCTCTTCTTCTGGAAACGGCTTCGGGGAAGGAGATGAGCTTAGCGCCTCTTGCAGCTGCTTCGTCGATGGAGTCTGCAATGAACTTCCAGTTAGCCTCTCTGTCGGTGCCGGAATTGGTCTGAACCACGGCAATCATGTATTTTCTGATCATTTTTTAAGCCTCTTTCTTCCTACTGTACGATGCCTGTGGGTTCCTTCTCAAGGCCGGGATATACGTCCGGGCGTCTGTTGGACAGGGTGCCGAGCATCATAGCGCACTGATCTGCATAGTCAAGATCGATGTCGCCGTATACGATGCAGGGCTTCTCCTGCGCCTTGGCGATAACAAGACCCCAGGGGTCTACGATCATGGAGTTGCCAAAGCAGGGACCGCCGTACTGAGCTGCAGCGATAACGTAAGCGCTGTTCTCAAGAGCTCTTGCTCTCTGCATAACTTCCCAGTGATCCTTACCGGTGGTCATCATGAAGGCTGCTGCGGTGATGAATACCTGAGCGCCCTGCATGGCCATTCTTCTGTAGAGCTCGGGGAAACGGATGTCGTAGCAGAGGGAAAGACCGATCTTGCCCAGCTCTGTGTCTACAACAACGATCTTGTCGCCGCGGACTGTGGTCTTGGAAGCGTCAAATACTCTGCCATCGGGCAGGACAACGTCAAAGGGATGCAGCTTTACATACTTTGCGATCTGCTTTCCGTCAGGTCCGAACATGAAAGTTGCGGTGTTGACTCTGGTCTCTCCGGGGATCTCCAGAGGAATGCTGCCGCCAACAACGTAGATGCCGTGTTCCTTTGCCTTTGCAGCCAGTGTGGTGCAGGCAGGACCGTCAGGTCTTTCTTCTCTCTTAACGCCTTCCTGGGGCTTTCCTGCGATAAGGAAGTGCTCAGGCAGGGATACCAGCTTGGCGCCGTTCTTTGCTGCTTCGTCGATGGCGTTGCAGGCGAATTCAAGGTTCTTTTCCTTGTCTGCGCCGGAGGACATCTGTACTGCAGCAACTTTATATTGTCTTGTCACCTTTCAGTAATTACTTCTTCCAGAAATCAGGAGCGAGTTCGCCGCTTCTGAGGGCATTGATGATGTCCTGGATCTTAGCCTGCTCGAGAACCTTTACAGAGGGTCTTCCGGATGCGGGCAGAGGCTGGCCGGACTCGTAAGCAGCTCTCATCTTGGCTTCTCTTGCAGCCATGGCTTCTGCTCTTTCAAGCATGTCTTCATAGCCTTCGGAGGGCATTACTACCAGACCGTCGCAGTCGCCCAGGATGATGTCTCCGGGGTGAACTACAGCGCCGCCGCAGCAGACGTCGATCTGAGTCTCGCCGGTGATGCCCCAGCAGTTGCAGGTAACGGCAGAAAGGCCACTGCAGAATACGGGGAAGTCCTCGAAAGTGCGGATGTAGGCAGAGTCGGTGGCCATGCCGTCGATAACGAAGCCTGCCAGACCCTTTGCTCTTGCGCCGCGGGCTACGAATTCGCCTACGGGAGCATAGATATCGTCGCCGGCTCTGTCGATGACGATGACGCTGCCTGCGGGTGCATCTTCGATGGCCTTGAACATGGCATAGTGATCCTTGCCATAGGTCTTAACGGTGTATGCGGGGCCGCAGATCTTGGAGTTAGGGTTGATGGGCTTGATCTTGGGAGCCATAAAGCGTACGCCGATGAAGTGACCATAGGCGGCGGGATCTGTCTTCATAAATCTTGCTTTTAATTCTTCAGTCCACATTGTATTTCTCCTTTAATTAATTACTTGGTTTCTACGCCCCACTCGTCCCTGAGGAAGCTGCAGATGCGCTCAACTGCTTTCTTAACGACAGCTTCGCCCTTTTCAGCGGTGCCCAGAGTGGCGTCGCCGACGGTGGCGGAAGGAGTCTTTTCCTGCATGGGAACGAAGGTCATGATGTCGGGATAGTTGACTACATTGGGTTCGATCTTTGTAGCCTTGGTCATGTCTACCAGGTCAGGACGGAAGTAGAGGATGACGGAGGTGCCGGCTTCAGCAGCGTGACCGTGGCACATTCTGCCCTCGGTGTCGAAGATGCCCATGCCAAGAGGCATAACGAATCTCCACCAGTCTACCTGAGCCCACTTGCAGCCCTTCTGCTCCTGATACTTGCGCGCAACGTAAGAGATCGTGGAGTTGCTGGCAGCATGTCCGGTGATGAAGAGGAACTTTCTGAAGCCATAATCGTAAAGCTGAGCCATCAGCTCTTCGATGTACATCTCAAACAGTGTCGGGGTGATGGTCAGAGTTCCGGGATAAGCCAGAAGCATGCTGGAATCTGCCAGGGGGAAGCAGGGAGCGATAAGAGCGTCTACCTTTTCAGCGACCTTTCTTGCCACTCCGTCAGCTGCGATGGCATCGCTTCCCATGGGAAGATGGGTGCCGTAGATCTCGCAGGCGCCGGTGGGGATGATCACCAGATCGGTATTCTGGCGTCTCTTGTCAAATTCGGACCAGGGCATTTCATTGATTACGTTTGTCATGATTTTTCTCCTGTGTATCATTAAAGAAACAATAATTGACAGTGTTATTATTGGCGCTGCGCCCTCAAGCTTATGCCTTTCTGAGCTCCTCGGCCTTGGCTGCGTTTCTTTCTTCCATTTCCTTCTGCTTCTTCAGGTAATCTGCATAAGCGGGATTGAAGGGACGGAGGTAGCCTGCGCTGCCTGCGTTTTCATTGCCGTGCTCCTTGAAGATGACGATGGAGCGGCCGTGGTCTTCGCCGAGAGCCATAGTGCATGCTCTTTCGAAGCCTGCGCAGATCAGGTTCTTGCCTTCCTGAGTCTTGCCGAAGGTGGTGAAGATGTAGAGGCACTGCATATGCTTGGTCTGCTCGTCGCAGTTCTCAGCCTTGATCTCCTGGATGGACACGAAGCTGTGGTCCATGGAAACGCCGAAGCCTTCCATGCAGGCCTTCTTGGTCTCCTGGATCAGGAGCTGCTTCTGCTCCTTGGTGTATCCTTCTACGATATTTATGATTCCTAAAGACATTTTATTTCTCCTTTCAGACTAGATGTCCCACTTCTTATTCATGAATTCCACGATGCGGTCTACGCACTTGTCGATTATGGCCTTGCCCTTTTCTGCGGTGCCCTTGGTTGCGTCACCAACTGTGGCGTTGGGGCTGCGGAAATCCATGGGGAAGTACTGCATGATGTCGGGATATTCGAAGCACTGGGGGTTCAGCTCCACGCGGGTCATTCTCTCCTTGACCACCAGTTCGGGGCGGAGGTAGAGCATGACGGAGGTGCCGGCTTCAGATGCATGGCCGTGAGCCATCTGACCCTTCTCTTCGAAAATGTCCATGCCGTTGGGCTGAACGAATCTCCACCAGTCGATCTGTGCATAATTGATGCCGTGGGACTTGGTGTACTTGAGGCCTACCTGGTTGATGGGCCCGACACTGCCGCCGTGTCCGGTGATGAAGAGCAGGTTCTTGAAACCGTATTCAACTACCAGGCACTAAACTATATCGTCCATAACGGCCTTGAATGTCTCGGAAGATACGGTGATGGTTCCGGGATATGCCATAAGGGATCTGGAGTCGGATACCGGCATCATGGGCGCGATCAGGGCTCCGGTCTTTTCGGCGATCTTCTGGGAAACACCCATAGCTGCGATGCCATCCTCGCCCATGGGAAGGTGGGGTCCGTAGATCTCAACCGCTCCGGTGGGGATTATTACGGTATTGGTCTGCTTGCGGCGCTCAGCGAATTCGACCCAGCTCATTTCGTCTATTCTGTAAGTCATTTTTCCTCCTACCCGATATACTGCGGGCTGCAGATTGCGCATTGGATACTATTTTGCAGATAAAATAATACATTCTATAAAGAAATATTACAAACGCATAAATTTTACGGATTAATGATGTAATGGAGTAAAAGGGTAAAGAAAATGATCCGCCCGGATTTGAGACCGGATGGATCATTTGTCTTTAAATACGGTTATATAGGCCTGCACGGGATTATGGCTCAGCATGGTCCACCTTGGCGCAGGATCCAGAGTGTAGCCGTCGCGGATCTGATAGAACAAAAAGTTCCTGCCACTGCCTTTCATGCGGTATTCAGCCATGCCGCAGCAGACTACGGTGTGATTGAAATAGCCCCCGGCGTCTGCGTACCACATGTTCAGAAGGAACGGCCTGCCCTCCTTAAGCTCCTGCATGCCGCGGGAACGGCGGGAAAAGCTGTTGTATGCGGTAAGCGGCAGCCCCATGCTCTTTATGCAGAGCTTTGAGAAATAGTTATAGTCGATATTGTCGAGGGTGAAATCCTTAAGAGACGGAGCCGGATCCAGCTTCTCACTGAATAGTCCCATGATCCTTGGGACCAGTTCCTCCGCCCTGACAGGCCTCTCTTTTGGGATGCTCCGCATCTGTGTATCGGATCCTGGTCTGTTCATATGAAAAGCCAGCAGCGAGGCTATTCCATACAGGGCGCAAGCATTGTGCTCATAGATATAGTACGGCGGAACAATGTCTGCGATGGAAAGCTGTGAAACAAGCTCAAAAGAGCGTCCCGGATAGCTGCTCTCCAGAAAGCTTAATGGGTCTGTTATTCTCCTGTCCGATCTGTCTCTGAATATCATATCTGCATTTTACCACAAACGCCCTGATCAGGGACAATTATTTGTACTGTTTGCGTTTGGCAAAGAGCCCGCGTTAATGTACAATAAGAGAGAATTGAAGCTTTTACGGCAGGAGCGCGCAGATGCTTAGGATAATAAATGCAAAAAGTGAAGAAAAGCTGGAAGAACTGCTTTTCAGTGACATAAAAGAAAAGCTGGCAAGTCTGAGATCCGGGATGCCGGGAACAGACGGAATGGCAGCTGCGGAGCGCAAAACGGCAAAGCAGATCGTCCTTGTGGTGCCGGCCCAGTACACATTAAAGGCTGAGGAGAGAGCCTTCGAAAGCCTCGGGGGCAGCGGGTTCTTCGACTTTCACATAATGTCCGGGAACAGGCTCATCCACCAGATAATCCACGAGACCGGAGGTCCCGGGCTTACGCCTGTCAACAATCTCGGCCGGACCATGATGCTCCGCCGCATCGCGAAAAAAAGAGCCGAAGATCTGAAGTGCTACGGTTCGCTTGCCGACAGCAGCGAGTTTCTTAAGCTGGCCGGAGATTTCATAGTTCAGGCGAAGCAGAACAAGATAGACGAGGAAAACATGCCAAAGCTTATCGAAGCCAGCCCCGAGGGCAGCCTGCTTCGGGACAAGCTGTCGGACATGCAGATACTGATGAGCGAGTACGGGCTTGCTATGGAAGGCAGGTTCAGCGATTCCGAGGACCTGCTGGCTTTTGCCGCAAAAAACGCAAAGGAATCAGGCTTCGTGCGGGATTCCATATTCTATTACTTCGGATTTTACTCCTTCACATCAAATGAGATGGAATTTCTGACGGCTCTTGCTGAAGCCGGCTGCGGGCTGACTGTGATGCTGCAGGGCGGAAAGAAAGACCGCGATGAGGTCTTTGCGGCGCCCGAAATGGCTGCATCAAGGCTCGGAGCCGTCTGCAGGGAAAAAGGCCTGACATTCGAACGTGAGCTTCCTGACGCCGAAAAGGAGCCGGCGGAGCCTAACGACAGAACAATAAAGATAGTACGCTGCGCCTCCCCCTTTACCCAGGCTGAGACCATAGCCGCTGAAGCATCAAGGCTTATACGCGAAGGCATTGCATCGCCCGGAGAGATAGCCGTGCTCTGCGCAGACCCCG
>JAFRWH010000212.1 GCA_017438085.1 Bacillota bacterium | reverse complement strand
GATCCGCTGGTAAAGCTCAGTTCCTGTTTGCGATTCTTTTCACTTGCCATGATTACCCCTCAAACATAAAAAAAGCGGGCAGGATGCGGCTTTTGGGGAGCCTTCCTGCCCGATATTTCAAATCAGTACCATAGAAGAATAACAGAAAAATAGTATTTGTCAAGACTTTTGTAAGCCGGAATTTCTTTACTGATCCGGAACTACTTCATTACGCAAGGGATGCGTTCGAGTATTTCTGCCAGTTCATACCTGGCATTTCTGCAGTCTATGTCATTCTGAATATTTAAAAAATAAAGATCGGACACTCCGAAATACTTTCCGAGCCGAAGAGAGGTATCAACTGTTATCTTTCTCCTGTCATGTAAAATATCCTGTATTCTGGACACAGGGACATCTATATCTCTGGCCAGTCTGTAGGCAGAGATACCAAGTGGATCCATAAACTCATCCTTCAGGATCTCGCTCATTTTTGTGGTTTCAAGTGTATTCATTTCTTCCGCCTAATGATAATCTGTGATTTCAACATCAAAAGAATAATTGTCCACACATCTGAAGCATATCCTGTACTGATCATTGATCCTGATGCTGTACTGACCTTTCCTGTCGCCTGAAAGCGCTTCGAGATGATTTGCAGGAGGGACCCTGAGATCATTTAATGTCTGCGAATCATCCATCATGATGAGCTTTCTCAATGCGATCTTCTGGATTGGATACGGATACTTTGCAGATATGATCTGATGGAAGATCTTTTCTGCCTCTCTATCTTTGAATGTTTTGATTCTATTCATACTATACCTGCACTGCGTGTACATGTCAAGCGGTAATATGGTTGATGTAAATATATATTACCATTAAAGCTATTATTTTACAATTACGACGAGGTTTAAATGCGTATAAAACATACTGCAAACCGGAAGCTAATGTGTGACACAAAGATGGACTTAAGGCCACTTTTATGATAGACTACGGCCAATTACAGGTAAGAAATATGATCGAATACAAGCTGACTCGGAAAAAGATAAAACGGATAAATCTATATGTGAAGGCGCCTGACGGCCGGATAGAGGTGACTGCTCCGCTGCTTACGCCCAGGCTGGTCATAGATGCTTTCGTGCATTCGAAAGCGGACTGGATAAGGAAGAAACGGGCTCAGATCACCGCAAAAGCTGCAACCGAAAGACCGGAAATACCTATCAGCGAGACTGAACGAGCCGAACTTAAGGCGCGCATAGCAAAGCTGCTGCCCTTATGGGTGGAAAGGACCGGCCTTGTGCCCTCAAGGTGGCAGGTACGCAGCATGAAGACCCGCTGGGGCAGCTGCAATACAAGGACCCACAGCATAAATTTTGCCCTTCAGCTGGCCCGAAAAGACGACGAGTGCCTGAACTACATTATCCTGCACGAGCTTGCCCACATAAAAGTTCCCAACCACGGCCCCGAATTCAAAGCCATCCTGGACAGCTACATGCCCGACTGGCGCAGGGTGAGAAGAAAGCTCAGAGCTCAGTAAAAAACAGATTCTTCAGGCAGGCTAAAGGATCTGTTTTCATGTGTATTTTATCAGAATAAGTTCTCGCTAAAAAATCAAAAAAGAAGATGCAGTACGCAGCATTTGCCTGCTACTCCGCATCTTCTTCTGTTTCTTTGTAGTATTCGTGCACCAGGCTCCTGTAGCCGAGGGCTTTCAGCTCCTCGTAGCGCACATTGTAGCGGGCTTTGCTGCGCTTCCCGCTTATCAGATAGCGCAGGCAGTCCTGTGCGTAGAGGTCGATCTCGTGCAGGCTGCTGTCGGTATTTATCACCGAGAAGAACCAGTAGCTCCAGCTGAGCTGGCTGTCTTTTGGACTCTCCAGCAGCTTCCTGTTGAAGACCCTTATGAAAGCCTTAGCCGCGTTCTCCCCTTCTATGCCGTTCCTGTCAGCCCAGCGCCTGAGAGCCCGGGCTTTGCGGCGCATCTTCTGCTTCAGCTTTTTCAGCGTGGCAGGAGCGATGTCTATGACCCCGTCCAGGTAGGAAAAGCCAAGGAACACCCAGCCATCCTCCGGCGATGAAAACTGCTCTTTATCGGGATTCAGCTCAAGACCCATATCTGCCAGACAGCTCTTTATGAACTCTGCCTGCTTTTCACACTCATCCCGGCTTTCGCAGAAAACTATGATATCGTCTGAATAGCGTGCATAGGGGATGCCTGCCTCCTGATAGTGATGGTCAAGACCCTTCAGATACAGATTCGCATAAAAGGAAGCCAGAGGCGTCCCTGCCATTATGCCCTTCTGCTCCTCTACAGGCAGGCCTTTTTCGAGCACGCAGGGCTCGGACAGCAGCGAAGACAGGAAATCATAAAGCCTCCGGTCCTCTCCTAAAGCATCCTCCAGCATGGGCAGGAAGCGGTCCACGGGCACTGAATTGAAGTAATTATGAATATCCACCTTATAGGAATAGAGCGTCCTTATCCCTTTGATACCCGTCAGATGCCGCACCGCATCCTTGGCGCTGCGTCTGGGACGGAAGGAATACAGATTCCGGTCGAACAGACCATCGAAACGCCTGAGCAGCAGCCAGGTCAGAAGCTTCAGGACCGTGTTCTCGGGCTCCGGGTAGATGTAGACCGTGCGTTTTTTGCCGCTGCCCAGCTTTGATATGACCGCCTTTTTCGGCAGTGGGAAGGGCTCCCCGCGGCTTATCTTTTCGCACACAGGAAGATAGGAGCCTTCATCGATGAAGCCCCTTAAGCTTTCGGCGTAATCCCTCGGGCACGCCAGATCGGTCTTATACTTGTAGAACTCCTCCCAGCTTAAGGGAAGAGCCAGAAGATCAAGCAGCGACATAAGCAAAATAAAAACAGAAAGAGAAGGCATTAAAGCCGCGAAGATTCGCGGGTGTACAGGGCCGTACACGGACAGACTGCCTGCGAAGTCATCTGCGAGTCCGTGCCTGGTCCGCCGCAGGCGCAGGGCGTTCTCTTTCTGCTTTTGTCATAACTGAATGCGGCAGCAAGGCCGCTGTGGGAATAAAGCCTAGAACTTCAGAGCGCCCTGGATGCGCTGCACCACATAGGCTCTTACATTCCACCAGCCGTCAACATTGTAGTAGAAACGCAGATAGGGAGTGCCTTCGGTGCGGCAGGCCCTTCTGAGGCGCTGAGCGCTGCTCCTGGCGGAAAGAAGCTCCACCACAAGAGCCTTTTCGTCACCCTTGAAGAATGTGAAATTCTTTGCTCCGTAGAACTCGCCCTCTTCGATCCTGTATCCGGCAAAATCTTCTGCAAAAATTTTGCGGAAGTATGTCAAATAGTCCAGTCCGGAATTGTACTGGTTCTCCTCTGCGGGCATCAGCTCGCCCCACCATACGCCTGCGGGAGCAGTGCCTCTTGCGGCAGCTTCCGCTGCGATCTCCTGTGTCTGAGCGCCGGCTGCTGCAGTCTTCTCCTTTGCCTCCAGTTCCTCTCCCAGCTTCTTCAGCTGATCGATGGCACCGGATTCCTTCAGAGTATTTTCCACCTGATTGCCGAACTTTTCAGCGGCATCGGTGACGTTCTTTGCGAGTTTTTCCAGATCAATGTCCTTATCTGTTGCGGCTTTAAGCAGTTTGGAAAATAAACTCATGATCTTTTCCTCCTATAAAACAAATATGTAAAACTAATATTGCATTATTTGCCTTAAATGTCAAGAGTCCGGGGCTTTTTTGACCCCGGACCCATGTATTTGCCCTGCAAGATATCATATTTTGTAGCCCATAGCCTTTGCAAGCCTGCAGAGTATGGGCAGAAAGACCAGAGTCATAAAGAAACTGGCGACGCAGTGCACAGCGTCAAAGCTCAGCCCCGCAAGCCAGAAGCTCAGAGCCGTCTGCGGCCCCGAAACTATCAGGTAGGGGATGGCGTAGAACGCGCCGAAGCACAGTCCGAAGGCTCCTGAGATTATGGCCCAGAAGACCCAGTCGCGGCTCTGCCTGAAGGCCATGCTTACGCATACCAGCAGCGGCCAGACTATGAAATACATGCCGGACCAGAGGCTGACACCGTAGATGCACATCTCAAGAAAGGCGAAGCCCGCCACCGGATACAGGGCTTTCCAGCCCAGAAGCAGAGTGGCGAATATTGTCAGCACCGTCACAGGATGTATATTGGGCAGAAAATTCATCAGCTCCTTGCCCGCCGTCATGATGGCGCAGATGGCTGCCATGGTCACCAGTTCCTTTGTGCTTATGCGGCTTTTGTTGGAACTCGCGGCTCTTCCCATTGTCAATGCCGTCCGTTCTTGTTTTCTACCAGCCGGTATTCAGGGTGAACTCGTAGGCATCGCCGTCGGTAACGGGCTGCTGATCCACTCCTACCATGGCCATCTCGCCGTTTACGGTATAGCCCCACCACTGCTGCTTGCTGTCGTCAGCGGTTTCGCCGTCCACTGTTGTTACGAAAAGACCGTACTGGCCCTCGGTGCCCTCTATCAGTTTCTTGTCAAGAAGCACCTCGCTCAGGTATTCGGCGTCGGTCTTGTATTTGAATTCCTTTACGCTTTCATCGCCGTGCACTACGGTCACGGTAATGGCCTTGGAGCCGCCGCTGACTGCGGGCAGCACCAGCTTGCCGATGATGAATGCCGCAAGGCAAAGCACCACTAAAACTATAAGCAGATTTCTTGTTTTCTTGTTCATTTTCCACACTCCTTACTCACAGCCGGCATCCCGGCCCTGTTGCCGCTTGAAGGCAAATAAATAGTTTTCGGGCGGAATCGCGCCGCCGATTATTAGCTTTCGCTAATCATAGATTTTATCACCAATAAAAAAGGCCGTCAATACTGACAGCCTACAGAGGCCTGAGCCCCTTCATTTAAGATAAAACTCTATGACGTCACCGTCTGCGACCTTCTGGTCGTCCACCGCAAGGGAACTCTCCGTCCCGTTGACCGAAAAGCTCCAGTACTGCCCGTTCTGATAGTCGGAAGCCTCCGCATCCACAGCTATCAGAAGCAGCTTGCCGTCCGGCCCCTCGTCGCCTGTAGCCATCTGTTCGTGCTCAAGCACCGCTCTGAGATATTCCTCGCCGGTGCGGTATCTGTAGGTGCGCACCACGCCGCTGCTGTGGTTGACGTTTATGGTGAGTCCTTTGGATCTGTTGGGAGCTGTCTGAGGCAGCAGCAGCCTTATTACAACATAGGCCACCAGTATAACGCATATCGCAAGAACTATGGGGTTCCTTGTCCTGCGTTTGTCAAGCTGATCTTCTTTCTGTTTGTCTAATTCGGGAAATTCCATCTGTATCCTTCTGTCAGCGGTCGTCAGTTGCAGGCCGCTATTCCTCCATCATTTTTCTTATCTTAGACCTGATGCGCTGAATGGTATTGTCTATCTGCTTGGGCGTTTTTTCAAGCGTTTCCGCTATGCTGCGGTAGTCCATGCCCTTCATCATGAGCTCCAGCACCTGATGCTCCAGCCCGCTGAAGCTTTTGTTTTCGGGGCTCATCAGGGCATCCATCAGCTCGCTAAGAAGCAGGCTCGCCTCCGGATCGCTGCCGGGACCCGCCTTTATGGTGTCGCCGAGCACTGTGGGATCGTCCCCGGTGCCCACGGGGCTCTCCAGCGAATATGCGCTGTTGAGCGCGCTGTTTTTCTGCTGAGCCGCGCCCTTTATGGCCGAGAGCATCTGGCGGTTGACGCACAGATCCGCATCGGTCCTGAATGAAGCGCCTCTGGCAGGGTCGTAGCTTCCTATGGCTTTGAACAGGCCTATCATGCCCTCCTGGACCAGATCCTCCCGCTCCCCGCCCAGCATGTAGTAGAGCCTTGCCCGGTTTTTTGCAAGCTCCATGTAGCTGCGCATCAGCTCTTCTGCGGCTTCCTGTTCTCCCGCCTGAGCACGCTTTATCATTTCGTTGTCATCAGTCTTCATAGTCGCCGTCTTCCAGACTCCAGTCGTCCTCCGCTGCGCCTTCGCCCGCCAGACTGCGCTGCCTTTCGGCTTCGTACAGTATTATGGCGGCGGCGTTTGAAGCGTTAAGGGAGTTGACCTTGCCCCTCATGGGTATGGACACGCAGAAATCGCACTTGTCCTTGATTAGGCGGGATACTCCTGCGCCTTCGGCGCCAATCACTATGGCCAGCGGGCCTGTAAGATCAGCCTGGTGATAAGTCTCTCCGTCCATATCGACGGCGGCTATCCATATGCCTTTGGCCTTGAGCTCGTCTATGGTCTGGGCCAGATTGCTGACCTTGGCAACAGGCATATATTCTATGGCGCCGGCGGATGCTTTGGCCACGGTATCCGTAAGGCTGACGCTTCTGCGGGCGGGGATGACCACTCCGTGGGCGCCTGCGCCGTCTGCGCTGCGCATTATGGCGCCAAGATTATGGGGATCCTCAAGACCGTCTAAAAGCACCAGAAGAGGAGCCTCTCCTGCATCCTCTGCAGCTTCAAGAATGTCCTCCAGGTCCGCATAGTCGTGAGCCGCAGCGTAAGCTGCTATGCCCTGATGAGCCTTGCCCGGAGCAAGCTTGTCCAGAACGATCTTATCAACATACTGGATCTGTATGCCCTCGTCCCTGGCTTTTGCAGCGATGGCCTTGATGGAGCCCTCGCCGTCTTTCTGCATCAGGATCTTGTCTATAGTCCTGCCGCTCCTGACAGCCTCCATGACGGGGTTTCTTCCTATTATGAGATTTGGGTTGAGTTCGGGCTTTTCGACGCTCTGAGAGGCTCTGGAGGGCCTTACAGGGGCATCCGCATAGCGGCCGGAGCTTTTTCCGTAAGCTGTGCCGTGATTTGCTGCTCCGTCGCCGTAAGCTCTGGAGTTTCTGGTGGATGCAGGCTTTCCGCCGGCCTTTGCTGCGCTTCTGTCAGCTCTGCCGCCGCTGCCTCTTTCATATGTCAGGGATTTTCCGCTGAGGGAGTGAGCCGCCCTGCTGTTCTTGCCCCTCTTGGGGGCTTCAGTTTTATATCTTGGGTTATCTCTTTTTGCCATTTCATACCCCTTCCTGAGTTCTGCTTTGGATCAGCCGGAGCAGCCCGGTTCATCTGTTTTATTATTTCAGTTCCGCCTTTATTTCAGATACTGCCACCAGAGCGGCCTTGCCGCGAATGGCTATCCTGCCGCCTCCGAGCGGTTCGCACTGCAGATATCCGCCTCTTTTTGATGCCTGGTAAGCCTCGATCACGGGCTTGCCCAGGACCTCGCTCCAGTAGCTGCCCAGCTGGGTGTGGGAGGAACCGGTCACGGGGTCCTCGTAAATGCCAACCTTGGGAGCGAATACTCTGGAAACTATATCTGTATTTTTGCCCCTGGCTGTGGGAACCTGGATGCGCCCGTCAAGCTTCATCAGAAGCTGCTCGGGAGGATTCATATTGCGGACCGTATCTTCGCTGTCGAAGACGCAGATCAGGTCCATGCCCAGAAGCGCCTTGACCGGTCTTGCGCCGAAGCACTCCTCCATAGCATCAGTCACCGGTATCTCGTGCTGCTCGCCTGCAGGGAAATTCATCTCCAGCAGATCGCCCTTTCGGGTGATGATCAGTTCTCCGCTTAAGGTATTGAAGCGCACCTCGGAGCTTTCGGGCTCGATAATATTTAGAATAACGTAGGAGCTTGCCAGCGTTGCATGACCGCAGAGCTCGACCTCAGTTGTCGGGGTGAACCAGCGGAGGTGATAGCCTTGCGGCTCCTTTACTATGAAAGCGGTCTCGGACAGGTTATTTTCCATGGCCATCTTCATCATAGCCTCTTCCGAAGGCCAGCTGTCCATAACGCAGACAGCGGCAGGGTTCCCTGCAAAGGGTACCGGTGTAAATGCATCGACTATGTACTGTTTCATTGTTTTTCTCCTGTATGTATTTATGCTGTAAGACAGCTTGCCATCATAATAGGGACCGTCCGCTTTAGCAAGCTCGAATTTATCTTTAAATTCCGGAAAATAAGTATCGACCTCAGGTGCTTCCGCATCTATCTCGGTGACCACCAGCTCACTGCAGTCATCAAGGAAAAGGCGGTAGATGGCCTCGCCCCCCGCCAGTACTGCATCGTCCCAGAGTCCGTTCTCTCTGAGGTAGCTGCGGACCTCATCCGGAGTGTTCCGCACCACCAGCTTATATCCGTTCTTAAGCTCCGTCTCCCCGGCTTCCATGGTCCGTGACAGCACTATATTGTGTCTGCCGGGCAGTGGCTTTCCGTTTTTGAAGCTCAGCAGAGTGTTCCGCCCTATGACGATGGCTTTGCCGAGAGTGTTTTTCTTAAAGTGCTCCAGATCCGTGGGCAGATGGAACAG
>JAFRWH010000211.1 GCA_017438085.1 Bacillota bacterium | reverse complement strand
GAGTATATGCCGGGCTGTGCATCTCTTTGAGGCTTCTTAAGGCTCTCTGAGCCGTTTCCAGCGCTCTTATCATCCTCTTTGATGAAATACTCGAAAAGTCTCCTTCCGCGCGCGAGAGACCCCTTCTAAGCTGTTCTGAGTATGCTTCAAGCAGACTTACAGCCATTTCCCGCTGGCCATCCTTCGCGTTCAGTATAGCTGCCAGCGCAGCTTTCTTTTTATAATACGGGGCAGCCTCCAGAGTAAGCCTGAAAAGGTCCTCCGCGGCGCCTCCTATAAGAGGATCTGTATCGTCCTCTGCGTCCTCAAGAAAATAACTGCTGCATCTGCTTACTATAGTCGGAAGCATTGCCGACTGTCTTTCGCTGAGCAGAATATATACAGTTTCGCTTACCGGCTCTTCAAGGCTCTTTAAAAACTTGTTCTGAGCCTCGGGACGCATCAGGTGGGCATCTTCTATGACAACCACATACCTTTTTCCGTAGGGTCTGTACTTAAGTTTTTCCAGAAGCTCTTCGATCTGGTCAACTACTATGGTCTGTTTGTCTTCCGGCTTGGAGATGCTGATAAAATCTATTATGTCACCTTCAAGCAGTTCTGAAGCAAAAGCGTCTGCCAGATCTTTACGGCTTTTAGGACTTCCGCCGCAGAACAGAAAGGCGTGCACCAGCCGTCCCGATACTATCATTTTATGAAGCTGCAGAGCTATCTGCAGATTGTTTCTGACGCTTTCGAGAGCGGATGACATCGGTTTCTATTCTTCTCCAGTCAGTTTATCGAATTCGCGCTTTATATCTTCAAAAATCTCTTCGGCTTTTCTGTCCGCATCTATGCAGATCACCCGCTCAGGCTCCATTTCGGCTATCTTTTTATAGCCATCGTACACAGCTCTGTGGAAGGAAAGCTCTTCCTGCTCCATCCGGTCCTTCTTGCCTGCATCGACATTTCTTTCCCTGCCCTTTTCCGGATCTATATCAAGGAAAAAAGTGCAGTCAGGCATGGTCCCTTTGATGGCAAAGCGGTTTATAAGTCTTACGCCTTCTCCGAGGCCTCTCGCATATGCCTGATATGCTATCGAAGAATCCACAAAGCGGTCGCAGAGCACAATGCGTCCTTCCTCCACGGCCGGACGTATAAGCTGATCGATAAGCTGAGCTCTGGATGCAGCATAAAGCAGCGCTTCGCAGGAAGCGGACATCTCAGAGTTCTCAGGATCGAGTATTATGCAGCGTATCTTCTCCGAGATGGACGTACCGCCCGGTTCTCTTGTAACTGTTATGTCAAGTCCTTTGGATCTGCAGTATTCCGCAAGCATTGCCAGCTGAGTGCTCTTGCCGGCGCCGTCAGGACCTTCAAAGCTTATGAAAAGACCTTTTTTCAAGGCATCCTCCTATCTGTGACGCTGACGGTATTCGTCTTCGAACAGTCTGCGTCTGCGCCTTTCCTTTTCCAGTTCCTTCTTTTTGTCCACGGTCTGTCTGTGGATGAAAAGGATATCATTTATAAGATCGCCGAAGGCATAGAGTCGGGTATTTCTTCGTCTCTCGGCATAAAGACCGTAATCGGCATCGGCTCGCTTTCGCATCATCTGCGCGAGCTTGCAGACAGGTACAAGGAAGCCCAAGTGGCGATCGAAGTCGGCAAGGTTTTCGATGCGGAAAACAGCATACTTAACTACGAAAATCTCGGTATCGGCCGCTTGATCTATCAGCTGCCGACCACCCTTTGCGAGATGTTCCTCTCCGAAGTATTCAAGAAAAATCCCCTGGATTCTCTGGATCAGGAAACTCTCTATACTATCAACAAGTTTTTCGAAAATAACCTCAACGTTTCGGAGACGTCGCGCAAGCTGTTCGTCCACAGGAACACGCTGGTGTACAGACTGGAGAAGATCAAAAAGCTCACGGGGCTGGATCTGCGGGAATTTGACCACGCCATCGTCTT
>JAFRWH010000210.1 GCA_017438085.1 Bacillota bacterium | reverse complement strand
GAACACCATAAGGAAGCGCCTGTCCGGAGTCAAAGGCGGAAGGTCCGCGGAACTATGCGCGCCTGCCGGGGTTTACAGCGTCGTACTGAGCGACATAATAGGAGATCCTCTGGACATGATAGCCAGCGGACCCGCATATCCGGACAGTTCCACGTGTGAAGAGGCTTTGAAGATCGCAAAGAAATATGAACTCAGGCTGAGCGATGCTGCCTGGGAATGCCTCCATAAGGAAACTCCTAAGGAACTCTGTAACGTTGAGACCGTTATAACCGGAAGCGTCCGGGAACTCTGCGGCGCAGCGGCAGCAGCCTGCAAAGAATTAGGCTACGAGACAGAGATTCTGACAGATACACTGGACTGTGAAGCGAAGGAC
This sequence comes from Bacillota bacterium, assembly GCA_017438085.1. The sequence continues at coordinate 1,846 of JAFRWH010000210.1, read as the reverse complement.
GCCGGAAAGTGGCTGGCGGGGGTCGCAAGTAACCACCGTGGTATAGACCGCAAGCTGGCATTCATCGCCGGCGGCGAAACTGTGGTGCATATCACAGGATCAGGCCTTGGCGGACGAAACCAGGAACTGGCCCTGGCAGCGGCTGAGGGGATAGCCGGAATGAAGGCAGCGGTCTTCAGCGTAGGGTCCGACGGAACAGACGGACCGACAGATGCTGCAGGAGGATATGTTGACGGAGAAAGCGCAGCCGAATTCTTTGAGAAAGGGATAGATGTGGCGCAGGTGCTGAGTGATAATGATTCCTACCATGCGCTGGAAGCAATAGGAGGACTGATCGTTACAGGACCGACAGGGACCAACGTCAACGACTTCGCCTGCGTGCTGGTGGAGCCGGAATAATGAAAATAAAAGATGAAGCAGACCGGAAATGGTCTGCTTTTTTAATTTGCAGTCTTGATTTGACGGGAAAAAGGGATATAATATAAAGAGGGTTAGCGAAGACTAACTATATAAGCCTGGTCTCAAGGCTATTTTTTAAACCTTACGGTTAGCAATTACTAACTATAGTAAGCCATGACTATTCACGAATTTGGAACAGAAAACAAAGATACTGTCATACTTTTACATCCATCGGCAGTGATGTGGGACTATTTTGAGTATGTGATCCCTTTGCTGGAGAACAGATACCATCTGATAGTCCCCGCACTGCCCGGGTACGACGAGGAGAGGCTGGGAGATCGTTTAAATGCGATGTACGAAGAGGCAGACGTGTCAAGGGTTGAAGGCATGGGTTGCTTCAGATGCAGGAAGTGAGCATGCTTTTACAGAAAGAGGTAAATCATTATGAGACCCGTACTTAAATTTACACCTGAGAAAGACGGCTTCTATGGAGCATGGTATCCGGCAGGCGCCGACTGCGAAAGGGTCATGATAATCATGCTGGGGGATTCCTCTGATGACCGCATGGCCAAGTCCGGGGCGAAATGGCTGAACCGCCAGGGGATCAGTGCTCTGGCAATGTCTCCTGACAAAAAAGATTACGGCCATCATAACTATCCTCTGGAACGTTTCGGAAATGCCCTGAGATTTCTTAAAGCTGTTGGGTGCAATAAGATCGGCATTGTCGGTGCATCCACCACGGGAATGATGGCGCTTCTGGCAGCCTCATATTATCCGGAGATAACCCTGACCATGGCAATCTCTCCTCCCGATTTCGTAATGGAAGGTTTCAATCAGGACGGGAAGGATGGTATGCATGAGAGACCGGGGGATGATGAGTCGTCGGTTACCTGGAAGGGCGAGCCACTGCCTTATCTTCCCTATGCTTACAGACATCCGGAGTACTGGCAAAGAATGCAGGGCAGCCAGAGAGGATCTGGACCTGAGGATGAGGAAAGTTTTCAAAGAATGGCAATAAACGGAGGAGAGAATTATGAAACCTGATTACAAAAACTGGGTGCCTAAGGGAATGGTCTACGGATTTTTCGGAGGCTGTGCAGCGGCATTGGTTTTGCTGATCATCTTCGGCTGCACGCCGATCCTGGCCAAAGGAGTGTTTAAGACCGTACTTACAGTGGTATTTATTCTTGCCGCACTGGCCTTTGCAGTCGCAGGCATCTGGATATACAAGCTCCACAAAGCCTTCGACTATAACGGGACTCGTCAGATGGCAAAACAGATCATCGACGGCGTAGCGGAATACGCGAAGCTCCCAGACGGCGGAACAGGCCTGGACGTAGGCTGCGGTTCAGGAGCCCTGACCATTGCCTGTGCCAAAAGATTTCCCAAGGCCAGCATGATCGGCATAGACCGCTGGGGCAAAGAATACGCGTCCTTCAATAAGCCT
>JAFRWH010000209.1 GCA_017438085.1 Bacillota bacterium | reverse complement strand
GCAGAAGGACCGTAAAGAGCTATGTGGATTTCGTCCTTACGTTCGAAGAGCTCGCGGGAATGTTTGACGCACAGGGTGTCGTGTTCGAAGATCTCGAAGAAGGCGATACGCTGAGAAGAGCCAGCAGCGACGGTTTCGGCTTCGCTATCAGCGGAGGTGTGGCTCAGGCTGTAGTAAATCACATCAAGCGTGTTGATCCGGATCGCGAAGTCAAGATAGTAAAAGCCGAGGGCCTTGATGAATGCAAGAAGATGATGAAGAAGGCTGCTGCAGGCGAATACAACGGCTACCTGCTTGAAGGAATGGCATGCCCTGGCGGATGCATAGCCGGAGCAGGAACGCTCCAGCCGATCAACAAAGCGACATATTCGGTAGGAGTTGCAATGAAGGAAGCTCCTGTAGAAAACGCCATCGACAGCCAGTATGCAGATCTGCTTCCGCATCTTGAGCGCATACAGGAGGAGCTCAGCAAGGCCAAAGAGGAAGAGTACGAACCGATCAGCATAACAAAGGTGAACATGCTCCAATACAAGTGATCAAAACGATAAAGAACAGACGGCTTCCGGAAACGGGGGCCGTTTTACTATATGCAGAACTATTTATTAATCCGTTTCTAATCTTTTTCTAATTCTATTTGAATTGGGCTTTCATTTTGCGGGTCTATCATAAAACCATCAAAGAGGGGTCACAAAAGGACCTGTAAACTGTTAGAATAAACAAGGAGGCAGAAATGGATAATTATCAGAAGGTTGAACAGCTCGTTAGCAAGGCGGGATGCAGCTATGAGGATGCAAAGGCAGCTCTGGAGGGGTGCGGCTGGGACATGCTGGATGCTGTCATAAGCCTTGAAAGAGAAGGAAAAGTAAATAAGGAAACAGTTGAGCAGAAGTCAGAGGAGCCGGTCGAGATCATTCCTGAAGTTTCCGCAGAAAAAGTTTCCGGCAGTAACAGCCAGCAGATCACATACATCCTTGATGACAGCAGCTCCGGAAACAATGGCAAAGCCGGAACCTCAGGGAAAGCAGAGGGGACTAAGAAGCGTGACCACAAACTGTGGAAGCGCATAAAGAGTATCCTGATGAACAACAGAATGGTGGTCCTTAAGAGCAATGGCCAGCAGATAATGGATCTCCCGATCGTGATACCTGTCATAGCCCTCATCTCTTTCTTCTGGGCAACGCTGATCGTAGCAGTGATCGCAATGGTGTTCGGATGCCGCTTCCACTTTGAGGGAGAGGATCTGGGAAAGACCAGTATCAACAGCACAATGGACAAGGCGACAGATTACGCTGAAAAGGTCAGGAGCGACCTTGCGGGAAAAGCAAATGGTGAAAAGAATACTGATAATTGAAGATGAAGAAAAGATCGCGCGTTTCATAGAACTCGAACTCATTCACGAGGGCTATGAGGTGGAGAAATGCGGCGACGGCAGAACAGGGCTGGAACTGGCTGAAGGCGGTGACTTCAGCCTTGTTTTGCTTGATATAATGCTTCCGGGGCTGAACGGACTGGAGGTTCTGAGGAGACTGAGAAAGAGCTCGGACGTGCCTGTCATAATGCTTACTGCACGGGATGCGGTGATGGACAAGGTAGCCGGCCTGGATCAAGGCGCTGACGACTATATAACAAAACCATTCGCCATAGAGGAACTTCTGGCAAGGATAAGGCTGGTGCTCCGCCGCAGGTCGCATGACGCGCATGAAGCCTCGTCCGATGCTCCTGACGATCTGCTCAGATGCGGTGAGCTCACGCTTTCGGAAAGCCGCCATGAGGTGAAATACGCAGATAGTGAAATAGAACTTACAGGCAGGGAATTCGATCTGCTCAATACCCTGCTTACTAATAAAAATATAGTGCTGTCCAGAGACCGCCTTCTCGGCAAGGTCTGGGGATATGATTACATGGGAGAGACCAATGTGGTCGATGTATATATCAGGTATCTGCGCAGCAAGATCGACGAAGTGTATGGCATCAGCCTGATCCAGACGGTACGCGGGGTAGGCTATGTTATCAGGGACGAAAATGAACAGTAATAAGAGAAGCAGGGAAAAACCCATACGCACGGGATCGATAGCATTCAGAATAGGACTTAACTCGGGCTTTAATCTGCTGCTCATATTTATCGTGCTTGACATCGTGCTGTTCGGGGTGTTCATGTGGCCGCAGATCGCAGACGGATCCGGATATGCGGAGATCACTGCCGAAAGCATCAATGAATTAAAACATCTACTAAGAGAGTGGAAATTCGATATCGTGCTGAGGCTGGAGGGACTTCTTGTTGTGCTCTGGGTGCTGCTCGATACCTTGAAGGTGCGCTCGAAACTGAGACCTCTGCAGGAATTCGCTGACGCAGCCCTGAAGCTGAGCGAGATGGACGGCGAAACAGAGCAGCGCTATCAGAAGCTGGAGAATGCCATCGACAATCTGAGCCCGGCTGAGGATGACCAGCAGCTGGCTACAGGAGATGCCGAGCTTGAGGGCCTTGAGACCGCAGTCAATAAGCTGATGTCACGCATGAGAGATTCATACAGGCAGCAGGCACGCTTCGTCTCGGATGCTTCGCATGAGCTCCGCACCCCGATAGCTGTAATAAAAGGTTATGCTGATCTGCTGGATCGCTGGGGCAAGACCGACGAGAAGATACTTGAGGAGTCCATCGAGGCTATAAAAAGCGAAAGCGACAATATGCAGCATCTGGTGGAGCAGCTGCTGTTCCTGGCACGGGGCGACAGCGGACGGACACCTCTCAACATTTCCGACTTCGATCTTACGGAGATGATGAAAGAGGTCTGGGAGGAATCCGTCATGATAGATGACGCCCATACCTATCGTTTTGAAGGGGGCGGTGAGATACCGGTACGCGGAGACATATCTCTTATCAAGCAGGCTGCCAGAATACTCATTGAGAACGCTTCCAAATACACTCCGGAAGGCGGAGAGATCATGCTCAGGAGCCTTGTTTCAGACGGACATCCGGCATTTTCCGTTCAGGACAGCGGTATCGGGATAAGCCAGAGCGATATACCGCATATCTTTGAACGCTTCTACCGT
>JAFRWH010000208.1 GCA_017438085.1 Bacillota bacterium | reverse complement strand
GAATCCAGCAGCTTGTCCATGCTTCCTCCGGGCAGATCAGTGCGGCCAACAGAAGAGAAAAACAGCGTGTCGCCGGAGAACAGTATGCCGTCATCTTCAAAATATATGCACATTCCGCCTTCGGTGTGTCCCGGGGTTGCTATGAGCTTCATCTTAAGGCTTCCCGCCTCAAAATCGCAGTCATCCTTCACCCAGATATCAGCGGAAATGTCGCCGCTGCCAAGGCTGGCCCTTCTGTCCAGCATGAACTCCCGGTCTTTTATATTTGCGACAACAAGTATTCCCGGGAAATTCTCCTGAAAATACCTTATGCCTCCGGTGTGGTCCCCATGACCGTGAGTTAGTATTATATGGCTGGGCGTAAGGCCCAGATGCTTAAGCTCCTGAAGCATGGGAGGATACTCGCTGGCAGGATCTATGATTATGCAGCTCTGCCTGTCCTCGCTGTACACAATATACGAATTTGTCCGGAAAGATCCGTTAACAAAACATTTGAATTCCATTAGGTATTGCTCCTGAATACATTGCTCACATTTCTGACCTGCCTGAAACGGCTCTCCAGCTTCAGAATGTCGCTGGTGCTGGTAATGGCAAGTATGATCTCCATGTAGAGTATGCCGTCGCTCTTCGATTTGATGTTGAGGCCGTTGATATTTACATCCATATCTTCGCAGATCTTGGATATATCCGCTACCAGGCCCTTGCGGTCGTCTGCAATTATCTGTATAGCAGCGTCGAAGTACATGGGCTGATCCGTTTCGGCCCAGCTGACTTCTATCAGTCTGGGGATCTCATTCTGCGGAAGGTTCAGCATATTGACACAGTCTTTTCTGTGTATTGATACGCCGCGGCCTTTGGTGGTGTAGCCTATGATAGCATCACCGGGTACAGGGTTGCAGCAGCGGGCAAAGCGCACATAGAGATTGTCCACGCCCTTGACGCTTACGCCCTTGGTGCCGGTGCTGTGCCTCGGACCCTTCTTGTCGCCCTGAAGAATCTCCTCAGCTTCCTTACGCTCTATTGCGACCTGCTGTCTCTGAAGTTCAAGCTCGTGAGCCTTTTCCTTCTCTTTCTGGGCCTTTTCCTTTTCACGCTCGCTGATCTGATCCCTTTCCTGTTTGTTCAGGAACTGGCGTATCTTGGTCCTGGCGGAATTGGTCCTGGCTATCTTAAGCCAGTCGGAGCTGGGCCCCTTGGAGCTCTTGTTTGTAAGTATCTCTACTATGTCTCCATTTTTGAGCACATGATCCAGCGTCACTATCCTGCCGTTTACTTTGGCTCCGACGCAGCGCAGTCCCACGTTGGTATGGACCTTGAAAGCGAAATCAAGAGGCGTAGACCCGGCAGGCAGTTCCTTTACATCGCCTTTCGGGGTGAATACGAAAACCTGATTGGAGAAAAGCTCCATCTTAAGGGTCTCCACGAATTCAGTGGAGTCGGAGCTTTCCTGCTGCCACTCCAGAGCCTGACGCAGCCAGGCAATGCGCACCTCTTCGTCTGCGGTCTGCACGCCCTCTTTATACTTCCAGTGAGCTGCAACGCCGTATTCCGCGACCCTGTGCATTTCCCAGGTACGGATCTGTATCTCGAAAGGATTGCCGTTATCCCCTATTACCGTGGTATGCAGAGACTGGTACTTGTTGGGCTTGGGCATGGCTATGTAATCCTTGAACCTGCCCGGGATCGGCTTCCACTTGGTGTGGACCGCGCCCAGAACCGCATAGCAGTCCTTAACGCTGTCGACGATAACTCTTACAGCAGTAAGATCGAATATCTCGTCCAGATCCCTCTGCTGGTACTTCATCTTCTTGTAGATGCTGTAATAGTGCTTGCTCCTGCCGTATATCTCCGCTTTGATGCCGAGCTCGTCAGTAAGGGTGTGTATCTGATCAATGATAGCCTGGATAAGGCCTTCGCTGTTTTTGCGGCGTTCGGACATCTCCTTGTCCAGCTTGGCATATTCTTCGGGCATCAGGTTCTTGAAGGAGATGTCCTCCATCTCGAACTTGAAGGCGTACATTCCGAGCCTGGCTGCCAGAGGCGCGTAAATATCGAGGGTCTCCTGGCACTTCTCCACGATCTTGTCGTGGGTCATATAGTTGATGGTCCGCAGATTAGGGAGTCGGTCCGAGAGTTTGATGATGAGGACCCGGATGTCCTTGGACATGG
>JAFRWH010000207.1 GCA_017438085.1 Bacillota bacterium | reverse complement strand
CAGACCAGCAGCGAATAGTATTTTTCTTCGAAGCTGGCGCTCCTTGAATTAAGAGCGATGGGGCACTTTGCGCCGGTCACCACGCCCAGCATCCTGGCTCCGGCAAACTGCAGCGACATCTTGACCATCATATTACCGGCGGCCATTGTGGGCACCAGCATGATGTCCGTGCAGCCGCAGACGGGACTTTCATAGCCCTTCACGGCTGCGGATTCCGCGCTTACAGCCAAGTCGAAGGATATGGGACCTTCCACATAGCAGCTGCCCAGCTCGCCAGCAAGACATGCCTCCTTAAGCGCCGCTGCATCCACCGTTTCCTGTATTTTGGGGCTCACAGTTTCGGCCGCGCAGACCGCAGATACCATGGGCTTTTCGTAACCGAGCTTTTGGAATATTTCCACCGCATTTACTGTGATAGCCTTCTTCTGCTCAAGATCCGGAGCTGGTATCATGCCTCCGTCGGCCACTCCCAGCAGCCGACTGTAAGCGGGGATATCGATTATAGCAGTGTGACTCATCAGCTTCCCGAGACCTATGCCTGTTTCTTTGTTTACAACAGCTTTAAGTATGGTAGAAGTCTGCATCAGGCCCTTCTGAATGAAGTCAGCCCTGCCCTCCTTTATCAGGTCTACAGCAATGCGGGCAGACTCCTCGTCGGTCTCAGCCTCTATCAACTGATCATCACTCACTGCAACTCCTTCTTCTGAAGCGATGCGGATGATCTCGTTCTTATGGCCTATCAGTATGAAGTCCAGTATGCCTTCTGCATGAGCCTTCAGCACTGCCTCCAGGGTATGTGCATCGTGGGCGCAGGCCACTGCCACGGTTTTAGGCTTTTCAGCCTTTACAAGTTCTCTGATTTCCTCAAAATGTTGAAGCATTTTACTCACCATAAATAAAGATAATATTTATGATAATATTTTAACACAATTAATAATCCCATACAAGTTTACTTACAATTGAAATCAAAAAATGCGAATGATATAATAAGTTATATTTATAACAAACAGGAGGGATCATAATGCGAACAACTAAGAAAACTATTTGCATATTACTCGCTCTTGTCCTGTGCTTCTCCCTGTCCTTAGGAACCGCAAGCGCTGCGGATCCGGACAGGATATTCCCGGACGTACCTGTGGATGCTGAATATGCACCCATACTTGATGTACTGTTCGATATGGGGGTATTTGAGGGCGACGGACGAGGCTATTTCAACCCGGACAACACCATCACCCGCGCTGAAGTTACCGCAATTATCTGCAGGATACTGGGCGAAGAAGAAATGGCTCAAAGTATTACAGAAGCTCCGTTTACGGATGTGCCTGACAATATCTGGTATACTGGATACATAGCTATGGCGTACAGTCTGGGTATCGTCGAAGGATATGGCAGCAGCGGCCGATTTGGCCCCAATGACCCGGTCACATACGAACAGATGGTGACCATGCTTATCAGAGCCTGGGGCTACAGCTGGCGCGCAGAAGAGGAAGGAGGCTATCCAAATGGCTTCCTTGCCATTGCTGAGGAAAAAGGGATACTGGATGGAACCGAAGCAAAGATTGGGACTCCGGCTCTGCGCAAGACTGTCGCCGTCCTTGTCTATAACATACTGCAGATCGACAGATTTTTTGAATACTAGGAGGAAGATCAAATGAAAAAACGTCTTGTCAGCATTTTGCTTGCGATCGCTATACTGATCTCTCCGTTATCGGTCAGACAAGCCAGTGCCATGAGCACATCTGATGTGAAAGCCAAAATGGACGAATACATGGCTTTCATTGCACAATACATAAAAGATAATGATGCAGAAAATGCGTACTGGAATGCCGGACTGAGAAAAGAAAAAAATAATGCCAGCACCATAGACCTAGAGCAGCATGTTGATGCCGGAGACTGGGCATACGGACTCACCACGAAAAAATGTGTCGTTCCAAAAGGAAAAGATCATCTGCATCCTAACTGCACATCCAACATTTTCGGCGGTGGTGCGCAGTGCAACGGTTTTGGTTATTATCTGTGTTATGTGATATTCGGATCCTATCCCAATATAAATAATAAAAAAGATACCGACAATTGGAAATACTATGCTAAAAACGTAACACCATATCCGGGGCTTCAGACCGGGGATCTTATCAGATACTGGTATTATAATTCCAAAGGAGAAATAAGACCTCATACAGCTGTCGTTTACTCCAATGAAAATGGCAAAATAACGGTTATAGACTGCAATCAAGGTGGTAATCCCTGTGTGATCGCCAAGCACCAGTCCTGGTTCCCTCCCGAGAATACCGACTCTGAAGACTATTTCAGAGACAATTTCTATAACAAAGGTCACGCCCGGATTTACAGATACAAGGATCTTGTTGAAGACGATTGGGAAGAGCCATTCATATACAGTGACAGGCCTGATATGGAACTTCCGCCTGCTCCCAAGCCCTATGCGGTTGTCGTCACCAAGGTGAACAGCCAGGGTAAGGCCCCTGTACACAGCGAATACTACGGAGATGCTCCCACCATCAGAAATTTCACGCTTGGTTCCAAATTCAACGTTATTGACAAGCAGCAAAACACCCATGGCAATATATGGTACAAGTTGGAGGGAGATGGCTGGATCTATTCCAAGTATGTAACGGAAGACGAGGGCCATGTCCATAGCTACAATTCTGTTGGAAAATGCACTATCTGCAATGCAAACTTCCCGCTGAATATATCCAATAAGGATATGAAGATGGAGGTCGTAAAGACCAACAGCAGCGGTACGGCTCCCGCTCACAAAACGCCTTACGGAGATGCTGATGTGACCAAGCGCTACAGCAAAGGCGATAAGATCAGCGTTACCGGTTCTGCGAAAAACGCTGCAGGAAACCTCTGGTACAAACTCTCCGATGGTTCTTGGATGGTATCCGATTATCTCACCGAGCTTAAAGAGCATACCCACAACTATAACTCTGTCGGCAAATGCACTATCTGTGGCGAGACCTTCCCGCTCAGCATATCTAAAAAGGATATGAAGATGGAGGTCGTAAAGACCAACAGCAGCGGTACGGCTCCCGCTCACACCACCCCCTACGGCGATGCTGATGTGACCAAGCGCTACAGCAAAGGCGATAAGATAAGCGTTGTCGGATCCGCGAAAAATGCCGCAGGAAACCTCTGGTACAAGCTTTCCGACGGTTCCTGGATGGTATATGACTACCTTGCCGAATACAAAGAACATACCCACGATTACAACTCAGTAGGCAAGTGCACCGTTTGCGGCGAGACCTTCCCGCTCAGCATCACATCACTCAGCAAGACCATGCAGGTCACTTCCACCAACAGCAGCGGCACTGCTCCCGCTCACGAAACTCCTTACGGAGATGCTGACATCACCAAACGCTACAGCAAGGGCGATAAGGTCAGCGTCGTCGGTTCCGCAAAGAATGCTTTCGACAACCTCTGGTATAAGCTCTCCGATGGATCCTGGCTGGTAGCCGACTACCTGACCGAGGTCAAAGCTCACACTCACGATTACAACTCCGTGGGCAAGTGCACTGTTTGCGGCGAGACCTTCCCGCTCAGCATCACATCACTCAGCAAGACCATGCAGGTCAGCTCCACCAACAGCAGCGGCACTGCTCCCGCTCACAAAACGCCCTACGGAGATGCGGATATCACCAAGCGTTACAGCAAGGGTGATAAGGTCAGTGTCGTCGGTTCCGCAAAGAATGCTTTCGACAACCTCTGGTACAAGCTCTCCGATGGCTCCTGGCTGGTCTACGACTATCTGACCGAGGTCAAAGCCTGCGATCATAATTACGATTCTGTAGGCAAGTGCACAAAGTGCGGAGCCATATTCCCGCTGGACATCACTACTGTAAGCAAGACCATGAAGGTCACCAAGGTCAACAGCAGCGGTACTGCCCCTGCCCACTCCACACCCTATGGCGATGCCGACATCACCAAGCGCTATAACAAAGGCGATACGGTCAGCGTTGTAGCCTCTGCAAAGAATGCTGCAGGAAACCTCTGGTACAAGCTTTCCGACGGCTCCTGGCTGGTCTACGATTACCTGACCGAGGTCGCCACCGTTAACACCAAAGTCGGTGTGGTCAAGGTTCCTTCCGGCTCCACAGGGCTTGCGATCAACGATAAACCCGCGGCATCCCCCAAGAATTCCAATGAGATAGGCGTTATCCCCAATGGCGGAAAATGCACTGTCTATCCGGACAAGACCTCCGGAAAGTGGTACTGGGTAGAATACAATGGAGTCCAGGGCTATGCCTACAGCTCCTACATCACGCTTCAGTAAAACTATTGAAACCACAGCTTGGGTAAGGCCCGGGCTGTGGTTTTCTGTTTTATTAAGAATGATCTGACATGATCTCAGCAAGAAGAAAGGAATATCCCATGGCAAACCCTGCAAAATATCTGATACACGAGGATCAGATCAGAACCGTACAAAGCATCCGGGACGTATATGGCGACGGAAGTTTTTATACAATGGAATACAGATCCGACCACAGGCTGGAGGACATACTGACCGAAGGAGCAGGGACTGCTGAGGAATTCCTGGCAGCTCTGCAGAAGCACCTGATAGCTGCCAGACTGCCCAAGCCTTCCATGGGCGCCGGATGCAGCGCCTTTATGGCGAAAAATAAAGACGGCCATGTGCTGGTCGGGCGCAATTTTGACTTTAAACACGATCTTGTATCCATGCTTATAAGGACCTCTCCGGAAAAGGGATTCCGCACACTGTGCATGTCAGATCTGGCCTTTGCGGAGATAAAGCCGGGTCAGTTTTCTGACGGAGTATCAGACCTTACTCCCGCCATGATGGCGCCCTATGTCACAATGGATGGCATCAACGAAAAGGGCTTCTTTATCAGTGTGCTGCAGCTCAGAAATGTGGAGACTCATCAGGAAACAGGAAAAAAGAAAATAACCACATCGGCAGCCATCAGAGTTGCGCTCGACACTGCAGAGACAGTGCAGGATGCGGTGGATATTTTTGCAGCCTACGACATGCAGACCGCCCGCCCGGGCAACGATTTCCACTTCTTTATTGCAGATGCAAAGGGCGATTCTGCAGTAATCGAATACTTCCAAGGGAATATGAATGTCATTGAAACTGACCATGTCACCAATTTCTTCCTGAGCAAAGGAGCCAGAAGAAAAGGCGGCGGAAAGGCCAGATACAATGTAATAGATGCAGCTCTTGACTACAGGGAAGGCCTTCTGGAGAAGTCAGATATCATGGACATACTGAGGCTGATAAGCCAGCCCTCCGGCAGCAAAGGACAGAGCAACACCCTCTGGTCCGCCGTCTACGACCTGACTGCAGGAGAGCTGGATCTGGTGATAGACCACAGATATGACGATGTAAGGCATTACAGCCTTAACAGCCCTAAGCTTTAGGCTGCAGGCTGATCTGAAAGGAGATGAACGATTTTGGGCATACTCAGTAAACTCAACAGTCCGGTGATGTATCTTATCTGCGGCAGCGTAGTGCTTTTTGTTGCATTTCTCTGCATCATTTTCGCAGTAAGAGCCTACAGAGCAGGGGTAGCAATCGGCATGGATCCATCAAGAATGAAGACCGCCATCATATCCAGTGTAAGCTTCGCGGCTTTGCCCAGCGTGGCTATTCTTCTGGGCGTAATAGCGCTTTCGGGAAGCCTTGGGACCCCTTGGCCCTGGCTGAGACTTTCTGTGGTCGGAGCGCTTCATTATGAAACGCAGGTGGCGCAGGCAGCAGCCGAAGCTGTAGGCGTAGGCGGTCTTTCCGCGGCCAATATGACTCCGGAGGCTTTCTCCACCATAGCATTTCTGATGAGCCTCTGCATAATCTGGGGCATAGTGCTCTGTACCTTCACCTGCAGAAAATATACCTCCAAGCTAGGTACAGGGACGATGAGCGAAGAAGGCGAATCTGCTTCTTCTAAAGCCGCGAAGAAAGCTGAAGGAGGAAAGAAAGGCCCAAGCCTTAGATCCTTTGCGGACAGGGCTATGACTGCAATGTTCATAGGTATGGTTTCCGCGTATATAGGAAGCTACGTGGGCAAATTCGCATCGGGCAGTGGAAAACTGTCCTTTTCAGGTGACTGGCTGTCTCTTG
>JAFRWH010000206.1 GCA_017438085.1 Bacillota bacterium | reverse complement strand
TTGGTCCTCGTGGAGGATCCGAACATCTGCTTTGCGAAGCTGTCCAGGACGCCCTTAAGATCTGCCATGGTTATGCCCTCGTCCACCACAAGACCCTCTATCTGATGGAACATGGGGGAATGGGTGGCATCCGGTGTATCACAGCGGAATACTCTGCCCGGGGATATGAGCCTGATGGGGGTCTCGCCCTTTGCTATAACTCTGGCCTGAACATCAGAGGTCTGTGTGCGCAGCAGAGTGCTGTCGTTGATGTAGAAGGTATCGGTCATGTCCCTGCTGGGATGATTCGGACCCGCATTAAGGGCATCGAAATTGTTGTGGACGGTATCGATCTCAGGACCTTCTGCCACGGTGAAGCCCAGGCTGGTGAAGAAATCGATGGTGTCGTCTATTACCAGGGTGACCAGATGCTTATATCCCGGAGCCTTGGATATCCCGGGTTCAGTCACGTCTATGGTCTCAGCTTTGAACTTGGCTTCCTTCTGAGCTGCTTTGAGCTCTTCTACTTTTTCTGCCAGCAGAGCCTCGAACTGAGCTCTTGCCTCATTGGCAGCCTGACCGAAGCTCTTTCTCTCCTCCGGCGCCATGTCCTTCATGGAGCGCAGTATCTCGGTGAGACGGCCTTTTTTGCCGAGCATGCTGACTCTCAGCTTTTCCGCATCGTCAAGGTTTGCGGCTTCGCCGAGCGCTGCCTTTGCTTCGTCCAGCAGCTTTTTAAGATTGTCATTCATGATATGTTAAATCCTCCGATTTGTATTCTCTATGATAATTTCTGTCTGTAAGCCTCGTACATCAGCATACCTGAAGCCATAGCCGCATTCAGAGATTCTATGCTGCCTGCCATAGGTATGCGCAGGCCTGTCGCTGCTTTGGCAAAGCCTTCCGATACGCCATTGCCTTCGTTTCCTATGACGATGGCTGCGTTCTTTGCAAGCTCTGCTTCCATGCAGCTCAGCTCTCCATCCATGAGAGCGGCATAAACTGTCTTGCCGTGTCTTTTCAGGAGCTCCAGAGCCTCGTCCTCAGTTTCCGCAAAAAGCACCGGCAGCCTGAAAAGGCTTCCAGCGCAGGCTCTCGCAGCCTTGGGGCTGTAGACATCGCAGCAGCCCTTAAGAAGTAAGGCGCCGGAAAAACCCATTGCCTCCGCTGTCCTCAGCATAGTCCCGAGATTTCCCGGGTCCTGCACTCTGTCCAGCACCAGCACATTGGAATCCTCCTCAGCGAACAGTTCATCCTCCTGCCACAGCTTTTTTTCCGCCACCCCTATAATGCCCTGGGAGTTCACGGAATCGCTGAGCTTGGCAAAGCACTCATCTGTGAGGCTGTATACGGCCGAACCGCTGTTTTCCGCCAGCCGGATTATTTCCTCCAGCTCAGCAGAAAGCGCTCCGGCCCTCGTAAAGATGAACCGAAGCCTTCCGCCATACAAAAAGGCGTCGCGCAGGAAATTAGGCCCTTCGACCAGATACATTCCCAGACTGTCCCTGTACTTTTTCTCCTTCAGAGAAGCTGCCTGCTTAAGTATTCTGTTGTCCTTAGAGCTTATGTTGTCCATTATTTAGTAAAAGAAGCCGGGGTTTAGCCGGCTTCTGAATGCCTGTTTTACAGTTTGAAATCTTTATTGAGGAAGTTGGGGATGGGGAAATCTGTGTCCTTGTTGTAACGGGGGGAGAAGACTTCAGAATCCACATCCTTGGGGCTTTCTTCAAGAGCTTCTGCTGCAAAGCCTTCCGGCTTGGGAGCAGCCTTTGCCTGAGGATCAGCCTTGGAGACCTTAGATACTCCCAGATCGTCCTCGAAACCGGTAGCGATAAGGGTAACCTGGATCTCGTTCTCCATGTCTTCCTTGACAGCGGTTCCGAAGATGATGATAGCGTCTTCGTCAGCTTCCTGGTGGATCATGTCAGCAGCGTCGTTGACTTCGTGCATTCCAAGATCGTATCCGCCGGTGATATTCAGCAGCACTGCCTTTGCTCCCTTGATGGAAGTCTCAAGCAGCGGGCTGTTTACAGCGTTCTTGATAGCGTCCTTTACCCTGTTCTCTCCGCTGGCTCTGCCTACGCCCATGTGAGCAATGCCTCTGTCGCTCATAACGGTCTTTACGTCTGCAAAGTCCAGGTTGATGAGGCCGACATCGCTTACGAATCCGAAGATACCCTCTACACCGTCCTTCAGGACTTCGTCAGCCATTCTGAACGCTTCGAGCATGGTGGTTTTTGCTTCGGAAACCTCCAGAAGCTTGTCGTTGGGGATGACTACCAGGGAGTCCACATAGTTCTTGAGGAACTTGATGCCGAGCTCTGCATGCTCCATCCTCTTGCGGCCCTCAAAGGTGAAGGGCTTGGTGACAACGCCTACGGTCAGAGCGCCTGCGGCTCTTGCTGCCTTGGCAATGATAGGTGCAGCGCCTGTACCGGTGCCGCCGCCCATGCCTGCGGTGATGAATACCATGTCGCATCCGGACAGGAATTTTTCGATCATCTCAAGGCTTTCCTCCGCGGACTTCTGTCCGATCTCCGGATTTCCGCCTGCTCCTCTTCCAAGAGTGAGCTTTTCACCTATCTGGATCTTGGTCTCAGCCTTGCTCCTGTTCAGAGCTGCTTTATCTGTATTAACTGCCACAAAGTTGACACCCTGCAGATTGGATTCTATCATGCGGTTTACAGCATTGCATCCGCCGCCGCCGACACCGACAACGACTATCTTCTCCTGAGCATCGGGCAAAGTTTCAAATTGAAAATTCAGGGCCATTTTTTATCCTCCCAAATGTAAAGAACATTATCTAATCTATTCTATCACAAACAAAACGCCAGTGTATATTTTTTTTTAATCAATTTGCGGACTAAATGCGAGATAATTTCCCTTACCCACCTTTATGACTCCGCGGGTGATGTTCT
>JAFRWH010000205.1 GCA_017438085.1 Bacillota bacterium | reverse complement strand
CTTCAAGGTGGAGTTTTCCGATAAGACCATACTTAAGGGCGTCGAGGAACGCTTCGACAATGATAACAACATGTTCCTCCAGGCTTACAGGGCAGCCTGCAATGAGATAGGGGCAAAGCCGGAGAACATTTTTGTGGATTTTGACTGCGACATCCCCGTAAGCCGCGGCCTCGGTTCAAGCTCCGCCCTGCTCTGCGCCGGCATAATAGCCGCCAACAAGCTTCACGGAGAACCACTGAGCTTAGAGGATCTCTTCCAGCTTGCAGCAAAAATGGAAGGCCATCCGGACAACGTAGCTCCCTGCATATTCGGAGGTCTTACCGCCGCAGCGCTCGCAGGAGGAAGATTTGTCTGCAGGCAGTTTCCCCTGCATGAGAGCTACAAATTCACAGCCCTCATACCCGACTTTGAGGTCAGCACGGAGCTTGCAAGGAGCGTGCTTCCGGGAAGCTATTCAAGAGATATAGTAGTAAGAAATTCATCAAATCTTATGCTGCTCTGCTCCGCCCTTTCCAACGGAGACATGGAGCTGCTGCGCTCTGTGGGCAAGGATTACATTCACGAGCCCTACCGCAGAGAGCTCATAAAGGGTTATGATAATATGAAAGAGCTTGTGGAAAGCGACACCGGAGGCGTCATGTTCATAAGCGGATCCGGTTCCACCTGCCTGCTGCTGCACCAGAAGGATCTCAGTTACAGAGCTCTTTCAAAAATATCTGCAATCGATGAAGTCCAGTGGACTGTAAAGGATCTCAGAGTCTCCAGCGGCGTTGAGATCAGTCAGGAGTAGTGGAATAATGAACAGCGATTATCTTATCGTAAGCAAAAAGATCCTCCCGGCTTATCTGGAAAAGGTGATCGAGGCGAGAAACCTTCTTGAAAGCCGTCAGGCAAAAACCGTCACTGAAGCCACGGAAAAGCTGGGGATCTCAAGGAATACCTATTACAAATACAAGGACTTTGTGTTTGAACCAACGGATAACAGCCTTTCGCACAGAGCAGTACTCAGCCTGATACTGAAGCATGTATCGGGAGCGCTTTCTGCAGTCATAAATGTGCTGAGCGAATGCGGCACCAGCATACTTACTATATCCCAGTCTGTGCCGGTCTCCGGCAAGGCCAACGTGCTTATCTCTTTGGATATAAGCCACATCAACTGCAATTTTGACCAGCTCCTCTCAAGGCTTAAGGCACTTTCCGCTGTCACCGACATAGAACTGAATGGGATCGAATGATCATGAATATACTTAGCAGCATCACGTTTCTCCCCTGCCGGGACATAAAAAAGACCGTTGGATTCTACAGCGGTCTTCTCGGACTGCCTGTCTTTCAGAAGCAGGCAGACAATCTTTACATTTTTGACACGGGTTACGGCTACTGGGGCTTCTGCCAGTACAAGGACGGAAGAAAGCCTCTGTCGGGGCCTCAGGGTGCATGCCTTTCCCTGAACCTGGAGTCTAATGAAGCTGTTCTTGCGGCTTATGAAGAACTTAAAGACAAATGCCGGATACATAAAGCTCCGGCAAAGCATCCGGACTTTCACGTATACTCCTTTTTCATCCTGGATCCGGACGATTATCTGGTGGAATTCCAGAAGATCATGGAATAGGCAGGATCTAGGCTTCAGTCATCTTCAGAGAGAACTCCTTAAGCTTTGAGGAGCTCTCTTTCTGATTTTTGAGAGGTTCGACAAGGTGAAGGCAATCGATGACTCTGCATTCCGGCAGAGCTTTTCTGATAGATTCGAATGCCTTTTCCGGGCTGCCGCCTTTGGATGATGCCACAAGATACAGCTCCTTCCAGCCGGGGTGATATTTGTCGATGAATGATCCGATTGCAGGAGGATAAGTTCCTGCCCAAATTGGGAACATGATGATAAGTCTCTCGTAATCATCAAGCTTGTGCTCCAGTGCCTTCAGCTCGGGAAGCTCGTGGCTCAGGGCGCTCTTTCCGCCTCTCAGGAACTTCATGAGGCCGCTCTTTGGCGGTTCACCGCTTACTTCAAGGCGCTCTATATCAGCGCCGGTCAGTATCTCCAGCTCTTCCGCTGCGAATTTGCAGTTTCCTTCGAAGGAATAATAAACGATAAGTGTCTTCATGGTGACCTCCGTCAGTTTTCATGAAACAAAAAGGTTTCATATATAAAGCTTTAATTCATACTGTATATCTTTTCCGCCAGAAGAGCATTGCTGAAGTCCACTATTATCCAGCAGGGCGGCGCATCGCTGATGTCTTCCTGCAGGAAACGCTTGTTGAGCTCTTTTGCGTACTTGTATGGATGTCCGTATGCGGGACTTCCGTTAGTGCTGAGGAAGTTAACGATAAGCCCGTCAGCATCATTTCCTAATTCAAGACTGTATCTGAAGGCCTCCCACTTTTCTTCGGCATCATACTTATACCTGTCCTGAATGTACAGCTCGAATCTGGGCAGACTTACATGAGTCAGGCTTGCTTCGAGCGCCACCTTTTCATTCTGCTTGAACCAGGACATCTCTATGCCGCTGTTTGAAGACAGGCCGAGAACATCCGGATACTGACGCAAAAGTACGACCTTTCCCCTGCTCTGTCCCAGAGTAGGAATCGAATCTGTAATAAGCCATCGGCCTACATCTCTTGAGACAGCTTTATTTACCGCCTTCTGAAACTCTGAAGCGTCGTCGTCTCTTTCGTTCTTAATAACAAAAACCACTGTTTCTGTGGGATGTTCATCCAGAAAAGCATAGCATTGTCC
Organism: Bacillota bacterium; assembly: GCA_017438085.1. Next base: position 2,759 of record JAFRWH010000205.1, on the reverse strand, counting down.
GAGCACATCGCTGAGTGTAAGCGTTGCGCTCCAGGGAGCAGCGGCTGTCCTGCACTTGCAGAATCCGTGCCACAGCACAAGCTCTTCCTTGTCAAAGCCAAGCCGTATGTCCAGATATCTGAAGCCGTCCTCCAGCTGAGTTCTTATGTCCGAAGCCTGGCATTTGCTGAAATAGCCAAGCTGAACATAGTTCGATGCGCTGTCATGAGTCCCGGGCAGGTATATATCGCTGAGTGAAAGCTCATCCGGAAGACCGGACATCCAGTCGGAAGATCCCTCAACAAGAGTTTTATCTCTGGTCTCGGTCAGCGGTATTGCAAAAAAGATACAGACCGCCAGCAGCACAAGGCAAAGCAAGGCGCTGAGTACCTTTTTGAAGATCTTCATATATTTCCCACTCCTTTTCTTCTGCTCCCAAACATAGAGCAGCATAAATATATGCGGAAATGAGTATAACACATTGCTGCTTTATTTGCCACATTTTTGCAACGTAAAAAGCGGCCCTGCGCAAGGCCGCTTTTTTATGTTCCTTTAGCTAAAGTTTAGAGTCTATCGATTACTCCTCAGCAACTACTGCCTGGCCGTCATAATAACCGCAATTCGGGCATACTCTGTGAGGAAGCTTAGGCTGATGACACTGCGGGCATACGGACAGCGCAGGCATAGCCTTCTTCATGTTTGCTGTCTTTCTGCTGCTCTTCTTAGCATGGGAAGTTTTTCTCTTTGGAACTGCCATGTGAACACCTCCTTCTTCCGTAAAATAACTTCTACAGTATAAGGGTGACTTTGTAAATTGTCAAGCGGAAAATTGCCCGCATTCCTTATATTTTTGAAGTTTTTATGCCTTTAGCCTTCTACAATCTCTACGGTATCCTTAGCGATCATAAGCTCTTCGTTGGTGGGGATCAGCAGGATCTTGACCTTGGAGCTTGCCTTGTTGATGAAGGCTTCCTCGCCGCGGACGTCATTGCACTTGCCGCAGAGTTCGATTCCGAGATATTCCATATCTGCGCAGATAGCTGCTCTTGCAGTCTTGGAGTTTTCGCCCAGACCTGCGGTGAATACGATAGCATCGCAGCCGTTCATTTCAGCAATGTAAGCGCCGATGTAATGCTTTACTCTGTGATAGTTCAGCTTCTGAGCCAGATCTGCTCTGTAGTTGCCTTCGTTGGCAGCTGCTTCGATGTCTCTGGAGTCGGAGGAGATGCCGGAAACGCCCAGCAGACCTGACTTCTTGTTCATGATGGCATCCATCTCAGCAATGGTCTTGCCTTCCTTTGCAGCGATGAAACCGATGATGGCGGGGTCGATATCTCCGCAGCGGGTGCCCATTACAAGGCCTTCAAGCGGAGTCAGACCCATGGAGGTGTCATAGCACTTGCCGTTCTTGATAGCAGCAACGGATGCGCCGTTTCCGAGGTGGCAGGTGATGATCTTCAGCTCTTCGAGGGGCTTGCCGAGCATGGCAGCGGCTCTCTGAGCAACGTATCTGTGAGAGGTTCCGTGGAAGCCGTATCTTCTTACGCCGTACTTTTCGTAGTACTCATAGGGCAGCGCATAGATGTAGCTCTCTGCGGGCATGGTCTGATGGAATGCGGTATCGAATACAGCAACCATGGGAGTTTTGGGCATGAGCTTCTGGCAGGCTGCGATTCCCAGCAGGTTTGCGGGATTGTGCAGAGGAGCCAGGTCGGAGCACTCTTCGATAGCCTTGATTACGTCATCGGTGATGAGTACGGAGGATGCGAACTTTTCTCCGCCGTGTACTACTCTGTGGCCTACAGCGCCGATCTCGTCCATGGACTTGACAACGCCGTGATCTGCATCGGTCAGAGCATTGATAACGTGGCCGATAGCATCGGTGTGGTCCTTCATCGGGGTCTCGAGGATGAACTTGTCCTGACCGATCTTGGTGTGGGTCAGAATGGATCCTTCGATGCCGATACGCTCAACCAGGCCCTTGCAGAGAAGGCTCTCGTCTGCCATATCCAGCAGCTGATACTTCAGGGAGGAGCTTCCGCAGTTGATTACTAATACTTTCATTTGATTCTCCTTAAATTAATTATAAGATCAGGATAATTGTGATTTATTTCATGCTGGCAGAGTTCCGCCAAAAAAGCCTTAATTATTATATAGTAATGGGTTTTGGTATGCATGTGAGGTCTGAATATTCTTTGGGTGAAGCCCCCATTATAAGTCCGTAAAGCTCGGATGCGCGTATGTCTGTTTCCAGCATGGGACGTACAGCAGGGTTGCTCCTGCGATCTTTATTTGTGTTGCTGATTACCGGTATGCTGCCCTTTTCAGATGCGTTCCTGAGCACCTCAGCGCCCTTATCGTTGAAAGCAAGGACCTTGGCATAGCACAGATCTTCCTCTTCGCAGCGCAACACCAGATCCTTTGTTATCCCCAGGAACAGCTGGCAGAGCATCCTGGCGGTCCTCGCATAGGTAAATCGCTTTATTTTGGCTCCCATTATAAGCGAATCCAGGCTGTCGGCATTCCAGGCAGACTTGATCAGCTGGGCTTCAAAACCCTCGCTTATCTCTGCGGCCTGGGCTATTTCTTTTATGTTTCTCGCCTGAAGCATGTGGCTTATTATGCGGAAATACCTGTCCTCTGCAGTCTTATCGAAGTGTTTATGACTGCGAAATCTTTCAAGACTTTCCGGAAGCATATATGCCGAAAGTTCCTCGGAATTCCTGTCGAGGTCAAGACACAGCTCCCTCAGATAGCTTGCAGAAGCGTAACCATCAGCT
>JAFRWH010000204.1 GCA_017438085.1 Bacillota bacterium | reverse complement strand
TTAAAGCGGTTCACCTGACTCTCCTGTTTGGAAATATAGCCGGAATACTTTATTTCTACTTCTATTTTAGTCTTTATGTGCCTGGACAGCTGAGGTCGGTCCTTATCTATCTTTTCCAGAGCATCATAGCTCAGTTCCGGCCTTTTAAGTATCTCAAATAGGCTGATCCGCCCCTCAACAGGCGATGAATTGAGTTCAGAAAGCAGAGGATTGATCTCCGCAGGAGAAAAACTCGTTTCTTTCAGCCTTTTCAGCTCATTTTCATAGGCTTTAAGCCCCTCTTTGAACTTATTATACCTTGTTTCCGACACAAGTCCAAGAGCCTTGCCCTTTTCCGTGAGTCTGATATCCGCATTATCCTGCCTTAAAACCAGACGATACTCTGCTCTTGAGGTCATTATCCTGTAGGGCTCATTCGTTCCCTTGGTCACAAGATCATCTATCAACACGCCAATATAGGCTTCGGACCGGTCGAGTATAAACGGATCTCTTCCCTGCAGCTTCAGCGCAGCATTGATGCCTGCCATAAGACCCTGCGCTGCAGCCTCTTCGTAGCCCGAGCTGCCATTGAACTGGCCGGCGCAGAAAAGTCCGGGATGATCCCTGTGCTCCAGATTCAGTTTCAGTTGCAGAGGATCTATGCAGTCGTACTCTATTGCATAGGCGCTTCTTACTATCTGGGCATGCTCAAGACCTTCGATGCTGCGGTAAAAAGCCTCCTGAACATCCTCAGGCAGACTGGAGCTCATGCCCTGAAGATACATTTCCTCTGTATTGAGCCCCTCCGGTTCGATAAAGAGCTGGTGACGCTCCTTGTCCGGGAAGCGGCGCAGCTTATCTTCTATGGAAGGACAGTATCTGGGCCCGATCCCTTCTATATCCCCGGAAAAAAGAGCCGATCTTCCGAAATTTTCCCTGATTATCCTGTGAGTTTCCGCATTAGTATATGTAAGATAGCAGTCCTTCTGGTCGCAGAACAGCTCATCGTTCATAAAGGAGAAGGGGGTAATGGGTTCGTCCCCGTGCTGAACCGTCATTTTGGAATAATCAAGACTGCCTGACAGGACTCTTGCGGGGGTTCCGGTCTTGAAGCGGCGCAGCTCAAAGCCCTTTTTCTTAAGGTTTTCAGCCAGATCCACCGAAGGAGCAAGACCATTGGGACCGCTGGAATAGTTGCTGTCGCCGATGAATATCCTCCCCTTAAGGAAAGTGCCGGTCGCAAGCACTACAGCTTTGCAGGAATAATACGCTCCGGTCCTAAGCAATATGCCTTTTACGCTACCGTCTTCATCGAAATCTATGTCTGTGACCTCTCCCTGCTTAAGGAGAAGCCCCTCCTGTTCCTCCAGGCAGCGCTTCATTTCCTCGTGATATCTCTGCTTATCCGCCTGAGCTCTCAGAGAATGGACCGCAGGACCCTTGGATGCGTTTAGCATGCGGCTCTGAATGAAGCTTCTGTCTATGACCAGCCCCATCTGGCCGCCCAGGGCATCGATCTCCCTGACAAGATGGCCCTTGCCTGTGCCTCCGATTGCGGGATTGCAGAACATGTTAGCCACTGCCTCCAGATTGATGGATAGTATCAGCGTTTTCATGCCCATGCGCGCAGCAGCAAGCGCGGCCTCGCATCCTGCGTGACCCGCCCCGATTACTGCCACATCATATTGTCCCATTTTCTTGATATCCATAATTGCTCTTTATGTGAACGGCGGTAGAAAACCGCTGAAGCTTACAGAATCCAGTTTTATTTTCCCAGGCAGAATCTACTGAATATCTCGTTTATCAGCTCATCTCCTGCGGTGTCTCCGGTGATCTCTCCAAGATAATCGAAGGCTGCATGGACGTTCACCTCGATAAAGTCCAGCGCTTCTTTAGCCTTAGCCATCATAACAGCCTCTTCAAGCTCTCCTGAAGCATTTCTGACCAGCTGAATGTGCCTTGCGTTGGAAAGAATAAGGTCTTCCCTTCTTATATTTCCTCCTGCGATGCTTTCAATAGCATCCTCAAGAGCGCTCAGACCGGTGCCGGAAAGCACCGAACAGCTTATTATACGGCCATCCGGGCAGTAATTCCTTATTTCTTCCTCTCCGGTCCTTACATCAAGATCCTGCTTGTTCAGAACTATAAGGGCATTTCTGTCCCTGCAAAGCTCAAGCAGCTCCTTATCCTCCGCAGTAAGTTCTGAAGATGCATCTATCACAAGAAGGACAAGGTCTGCTCTGCTGAAACTTTCCCTGCTTCTTTCTATTCCGAGGCTCTCCACCAGATCCGAGGTATCGTGTATGCCGGCGGTATCCACCAGCCTGAGTTGTATGCCCCTGATGCTTGCCTGTTCCTCCACCGTATCCCTGGTAGTGCCCGGAATGTCGGTCACGATGCTCCGGTCCTCGTTGAGAAGATAGTTCATCAGAGAGGATTTTCCCACATTGGGGCTGCCCACTATTGCGACTGACAGGCCCTCCCTTGCGATCCGGCCTTCCTCCGCAGACTCCAGCATTTTCAATAGTTCATCGTTTATCGCTAATAAACTGTTAATAAGTTTTTCGTACTGGATCAGCTCTATATCTTCGTCCGGATAGTCCATATTTACGGCTATATCCACAAGGCAGTCCAAAAGCTCCTGCCTGGCATCCTTTACCTTCCTCGAGAGCTTTCCTTCCAGCTGTTTTTCTGCCAGCTCAAAGCCCCTGCTGCTCCTGGCTTTGATAAGATCTATCACAGCCTCAGCCTGAGAAAGGTCCAGCTTGCCGTTTATAAAGGCGCGTTTTGTAAACTCTCCTTTTTCCGCAGCCTCCGCCCCTGCCTGAAGTATAGCAGCAAGTATGGCCTTCTGAGACATAAGGCTGCCGTGGCACTGTATTTCCACCACGTCTTCGCCCGTATAGCTGAAAGGAGCCTTAAAATACACGAATAAAACCTGATCCAGACTGTTTCCCAAAGCATCCTTTGCCCTTCCGAAATACATCTTTCTCGGAACAAAGCGGCATTTTTCCGATGCAGGCTTAAAAACAGCCTTGCCGACAGACAGGGCTTCAGGCCCCGAGATCCTTATAACGCCGATCCCGGCCTCTCCATATGCAGTTGAGATCGCCGCAATAGTAGTGTCTTGCATGTTTCTTATCTGCTGATCCGTTCCGGCTTTATATCATTCATTGTTTGCAGTATATTAATATATTATACGCAGGCACAGTCCGTATGACGGACAATGTGAATGCCGCCGGCACATATAACATTATAACAAAAAAGCTGCCTTGTTAAAGGCAGCTTTCAGCGCTATTTTGAGGGCTCTATAACTACCCTTCTGTAGGGCTCTTCGCCCTCGCTTCTGGTGCTTACACCGGGATACTTCTGAAGAACGGAGTGGATCACCTTTCTTTCGTAAGGATTCATAGGCTCAAGCCTTATGCTTCTTCCGTTCTTGATAGCCTTCTCTGCCAGCCTTATAGCCAGCTTTTCAAGAGTAAGCTCTCTCTTTCTTCTGTATCCTTCAGCATCGATTATCGTTCTGATATAAGAATTGTTGTCCTTGTTGACAACAAGACTGGTCAGATATTGAATGGCATCAAGGGTCTGTCCCCTCTTGCCGATCACAGTGCCGCAGTCAGGTCCATCGACCTCTGCGTATACACATTCATCATTGGTGTAGACCTTAACGCTTACGTCTATACCCATCTCTCTGAACATGCTGTCCAGGAACTTTCTTGCCTCGGAATCCGGAGCTTCAACCAGATTTTCGGGCTTTTCGGAAAGAAGCGTGCCTTCCTCGTAAACGAAGTCCTCTGCCGCAAAACCCGGGAGATCTTTCTTTTCAGCGGCTTTCTTCTCCTTGCGCTTTTTGTTTCTGTTCCTGTCTCTTCTTCTTGAATTCTGCTTTTTGGGAGCCTCTTCATCCTCAGTGTCGTCTTCACCCTCGGTTTCTTCGATCACCGGAGCTTCAGCCTTTACTGCAGGCTTTTTGTAGTCCCTGGCAGCATCTTCATTCTGCTTCGGCTCCTCTTTGATCTCTTTTACAGGCTCTTCCTTT
>JAFRWH010000203.1 GCA_017438085.1 Bacillota bacterium | reverse complement strand
TTTACCTAATAAGCCGTTGGGATCGTGGGCTTTATCGACTTTGGCACAGCTTTTGAAGCTTGGCAGTGTCTTCAGCTTACCGATTACATAATCTTCATCAGGATCACGAGGCACGGAACCATCTTCCAGGCTTGCGGTATAATCATCGGCTGCCTGTTTCAGAACGGAAAGCTCCGCTGAATAATCCGGAACATCAGGCAGAGAAACCAGCTCCACAGATATCTTCTCGCCGGCTGCGGCAATAATCTCCTGAAGAGCCTCATCGCTCATGTCTTCGGTAGGTTCAAGCAGAGCTATCAGCGGCGTCCCTTCGGTTTTGGGATCTGCCTTTCTGGCTGTTTTTGCCTGATTTACCGCATCATAGAGATTCATCAGGGCTTCATTTGAAGCCGGTAGCCTGTCCTGCTCAGTAAGGGAAACAGCAGCTGCCACAGCATTGTCCAGATCGCTGTTGGCAGACAGAATGGCATCCAGCTTATCGTTGTTTTCCTGTATCAGGACATTGGCCTTCTCTGCGGAAGCATTGAATCTGTCCGCCGCAGCAACTGCATCTTTATAGTATTTGCTGGTGCATCCGGTCAGAAGAGCTGCGGCAAGCACAGTCGCAAGGAGCACGCTGATCAGCCTTTTCATTTTATTCATCTTCCTCTTCCATGCCTTCGTTTATGGATTCGAGCTGGCTCAGCATAAGCTGGGTCCAGTTTTCTGCATTGTCTATTCCTCTGCGGTAGACGACTTCGCCGTCTATCACAGTCATTTCAGCCTCAAGTCTGAAAAGATCCGCCACCTCTGCGATGTTTCTCGGATCAGTTCTGAATACGGCAAAGTCAGCGGCAAGGCCTTCTTCAAGGCTTCCCAGTATGCCCTCCTCGCCCAGTATGCGGGCAGCGCCTTCAGTGTAATACGCAAGGGCATCTGAAGCCGCTCCGCGGAAAGCAAAATTGCCGTCCTCGGGGCTTATATAAATGGCATTTCCGGTAAATATCCGGGACAGTTCGCTTTCGCTCAGCTTACCGTTATAGATGATCACAAAGCTCTGCCTGGGATAACTGGTGGACAGATTGCCCAGCGTATCGTAGGCAGTGACTGCCATTTCCTTATCCAGAGCATTGACACGGATATTGAAGCCCTTATCAGCAGCTGCCCTGCAGACACTTTCCAGATAATCGGGGCTCATAAAGCTCAGCTCCGTGCCGCCGGAGGATGCCGTAAGCACAAGATCGTTGAAGTTTATAAGCTCGTCAAGCTCAAGGCACAGAGTGCTATGAGTGTTTAGAGTGTACATAAGGCTTCTGGGATTGATAGCCCTCTTTATGGGCAGACAGCCGAAATAGCGCTGCTTTATAAGGCCTGCACCGTATATCTCGGTAAGCAGATCCCTGTAGGCTTTATCAAGGTAAAGGCTTCCGGAGGCTGAAAAGACGGATGTCACGCCGTGGCTTGCATAGTCTTCGGCTCTGATGAAATGCTTTCTCCCGCACCTTTCAAAATCAAGAGCGATAAGATTATCGAATACAAATTCAGGCGTTACGGTCTGTACGCCTATCTCCTCGGCTGCAGCGCTAACCATCTCCTGAGCGCTTTTTGAAAGCCTCATGCTGAGCCCGTCTTCAGAGATAAGAAGCACCGGTATCTCCGTTTCCAGATCCTCAAGCATGGTGCTGAAATTGCTGGAATCCGTGCTCTCTTCATCCGAATCAAAGAAGCGCCTTCCTATACCAAAGCACAGCAGATAATCTGAATCCGGCGATTCTATAAGCCTGTCTCTGATTGCAGAATTGATGGTAAAAATGGTGTCGTCAGAATTAAACTTTATGTAAAGTTCATCTAAAACATCATCAGCAAGCGTTGTAAATGGGTCGATTATACCAGGACACAGATATGCGCCGCCCAGTTCCTCCACCTTGGTAGAAGGCCCTTCAAGAGCTGCAAGATCCTCATCACTTCCTATGGCCATTATCTCGCCGTCCTTGACTGCGATGGCTGTGGCGCCTTCATATTCCGGGTCCAGACTGAGAATGATTCCCCCTCTGAAAATGCTGTCTGCGTAGTTCTTTTTTCTGAACAAAGAAAATGCCATGACTGACTCCATTTCATATATCCACCGCCGGATACAGCGGTTCAGTTTAATTTATACTTCTGTAATTATCTAATAGTTGGACATCAATGTCAAACTAAAAAGAAAAACCGGCAGCTCTTTCTGCCGGTCTTCGCTTATTTAGTTTTGATTGCCCTGCGGGATCCTGCTAGTCGATATCTTCGACTATTTCTTCAGGCGGATAATCCAGGCGGTCAGGATGGGCCATCAGGCTGCGGAACTTCTTGAGAACGGAAGCATAATAGAAACCATCGCAGGTACGCTCATCGCATTCGAACTTGTAATCGATGTACTTGCGCTTTATTACATTTCCGTCATCATCCAGCTCGCGCACCGTACGCTTTGCGCCGAAGGACAGGAATACAGGGATGGTACCGAAATCGTATAGATGATGGTACGTGGGAGGAATGCCCAAAGAGCCCATGGAATTCATGAACATGGACGCATGGAAGGGGCTGAATTCCTCCAGGAAATCCGGGAACAGTCCGAAGTAATCGATAAGCTTCAGGAACCATACCACGAACTTCATCAAAAGCCTCGGAATAGCGTCAAATATGCGCATTCCGCCATCAAAGCTGGTATCCTCGTCCTTTACTTCGTTCACGAGCTTGTCCACTGCCTCGTATACATCCTTGGCAGTGTAATTCTCGTGGAGATGGACCTTGATCATGGAATCCGGCTGGTTCAGCTTCATTTCCTTTTTCACCACCATGTTGACGGTGATGTCGTTTCTGTGATAGGTCCTCTGACCTGCAAGGAAACGGTTCACGCCGGGGAGCTCTGCGCAGCAGCGCACATAGCATGCCATGATCACGTGAGTGATGCCGAAGTGCTTAAGGCCTTCCCTTCTCTTCTGGTGGATGTAGCGGTCCATTGCCGAGGTCTCGATGCTGTCGGACAGCAGGTTTGTGGACTCATTGCGGTGCACCATAAGGAATGCCTGGAGATTGCCCATGGGATCCTTGGTGTGGAGCAGACGTCCTTCGCTGCGGTCTCCGGGATAGTGACGGATGGGGTCCCCTTCCTTCCAGGCCTTGAATTTCCTGGTGGCAAGGATGGCGAACAGCATTCCGGCCCAGATCCCGACATCGGAGTTCAGTATGGACTTGGCTCCGTCCAGATAGAACTGAGCGAGCCTGATAAAGTTCTCATCCAGCAGGAACAGCAGCGGCAGCAGCCATACCACAAGGAGGATGAGCTGAGTAGGTAATTTGCCTCCGTAGGTTATGTAGTACATGACATGCATAAAGATACAGAGCGCAACACATGCGGCGGTCATGTAGGCAGGAAGACCGAAGCTCAGAAGATCCAGCACGAAATATGCTGCAAAGAGCACGGCAGCGCCTCTGGTCACATAAAACATCTTCTCGCCCTTGTCAAGCAGCACTAGCGCGAATAAAAGATTTGCTGCGAGCGGGAGGAGTACATGGACTGCCACCACACTAAAGCCATTTCCCCATAAAAATACGAGGAGGACAAGTCTGGCAACTGCAGAACAAGCCATGCAGAGCACAGACAGCCACACAAGAGGATTTTTCCTGCGGGCATAATAAGTAGTGATGTTTTTCATAGCGCGAAAATTATAGCACAAATCATGTTAAGGAGATATAAAGATTTATTTAATT
>JAFRWH010000014.1 GCA_017438085.1 Bacillota bacterium | reverse complement strand
CTTGCTGTCGCCATCCTGAGAAACTATGCCTACATGGCTGCTGCTGGTCGGAACGCCGTTTTTATCGCGCTTTGCAGGCGTGTAATACTTATAGGCCTTAGTAGTCTTTGTTTTTTTGTTCATCGATTCATAGAGTACAAGATCTCCCTTTTTGGGGATGTATCCGGACTCTCTTGAATGATATACGGCGCCTTTTTTATAGTAATTGCGTATGGTGCCGCAGCCTGTGGCATTGGGAATGATGTTCTCTGAGATACCGGCTTCTCTGAAGCACCAGGTAACGAAGGTGGCGCACCAGGATGCCCCTATATACTCGCCATTCTTATTTTTTGTCTTCAGCAATCCCGATGATATGCGGTTGAAGTACTCCACAAGATTATAGCCTTTGGAATTCTTGGAATTGCCGCTCAGATCCTTTATTGAATCGCTGGCTCTGTAACCCACCTGACTTCGGGCCACATTTACAAGGTCCTGGACCTGATTTCCGCTCAGCGTGACACTCATCAGCTGATCGTAGTATTTGCCGCTCTTGTATGAATCGCTCATCTTCTTGTAGACCGGAGGCTTGCTGCCAGCGGCATAAGCTGTCTGAGCGAGATCCGGCACCATGCAGATGAGCATGCAGATGCAGAGCAGGATCGATACAATTCTCTTCTTCATGTCGGATATCCTCCCGAAAAACGCAGTGTTTTGTTTATTGTATCATATAATGACAATTTGAGCCTTAACACTTTTGCCAAAGGGACGCTTATTGTATAATAAAAACGATCAATCATGGTTTGCTTGAAGGTGAAATTCTATGCTCTGGAATGCAAAAAACGGAACAGTTCCCCTCGGGAACACTGAGATGCACTATGCTTCCTTCGGCTCGGGGCCAAAGGTCCTTGTGCTGCTGCCGGGACTCTCCGACGGGCTTGCCACGGTCAAGGGCAAGGCCTTCCTCCTGTCCCAGCCCTACAAGCTGTTTTTTGAAAAATATACGGTATATATGTTCAGCCGGAAGAACGAAATGCCGGATGGCTACAGCATCAGAGACATGGCAGAAGATCAGGTTCTGGCGCTGAAAAGACTTGGAATCGAACGCTTTTCGGTCCTGGGCGTGTCCCAAGGCGGTATGATAGCCCAGTACATTGCCATAGACCATCACGAAATGGTGGAGAAACTGGTGATAGCCGTTTCAGCCCCAAGCTGCAGCGAAATAGCAGCAGAAAACGTGCACCGATGGCTGGAATTCGCAGAGGCAGGAGACCATAAATCTTTGATGATAGACACTGCAGAAAAGAGCTATTCGTCCGCCTATCTTGCAAAATACAGAAGCATATACCCCATCATCGGACGCATAGGAAAGCCCTCGGATGGCTACCGCCGCTTCTGTATAAATGCCAGAGCCATACTGGGATTTGACGCTTCAGAAGAGCTTTGCAAAATAAGTTGCCCCACCTTCATAATCGGCGGGGAGGAGGATAAAATAGTCGGAGCCGAGGCATCCCGCCGGCTTAATGCTTTGATCCCCGGCAGCAGTCTTTTTCTCTATCCGGACCTCGGTCACGCCGCCTACGAGGAGGCAAAAGACTTCAATAAAAGGATATTCGAGTTTCTGGAAGCATAGGACATGGTCCCGAAGATCAGAATATACAAAGAGAGCAGGTCTGTAGCCTGCTCTCTTTTTTTCGTTTTTTCAGCAGCGCAGCTTTCATATCACTTTATGGTGCTGCCCTCTCTTTTCTTGACCACCTGTATTTTGGTGGGTATGTTGGACCGCAGGACCTCAACGTGGGATATGATGCCAACCATTCCGTGGGCCTTCTGAATGCTGCCAAGGATGTCCAGGGCGTCGTCTATGGAGTCGTTATCCAGAGATCCGAAGCCCTCGTCTATGAATATGCCGTCGATGTTGACCCCGCCGGTCTTGGCGATTGTGGACATGCCGATGGAAAGCGCAAGGGATGCAAGGAACTTTTCGCCACCGGACAGAGTGGAAACGCTTCTTCCGTCGGAGCCGCCTGCATAGCTGTCGTAGACCTTAAGATCCAGGCCTCGCTTATTGCTTCCGTCCACCTTTTCATCAGTCCTGAAGAGCTGATATCTTCCGCCGTGGACCTTTCTGAGCATCTCGTTTGCCGCCTTGATGACGGAGGAGAACATGATGCCAAGCACATAGCGCTGAAGGCCTATGCCTGTGTCTCCCCTGAGGTTCTTGGCAAAGGTGAAATCATCCTCCGCATCCTGTATCTCGCTTCTGTATTTGTTGTCTAAAGCCTTAAGCT
>JAFRWH010000202.1 GCA_017438085.1 Bacillota bacterium | reverse complement strand
GAGTGCTCTACGCCATGTTCATGGAGACGGCCTGCCTCATTGACGAAACTGAAGATTACGCCATGATGCGCAGAATGATGACGCTTTTAAGAAGCGCTCAGCTGGCCACACTGGTCAACGACGTTACCAGCTTCCTGGGCGGAATAAATTAATACCGATTTAAAAGACGGGTGCCTTACGGCAGAGCCCGTCTTTTTCTATTACACCGGAGGTGAGCCTGTGAAACTTGAATTCGGATACGGCAAGGGAGTTCAGATAGTCGAAGTCCCTGATAAAAATCTTATGGATGTGCTGGTCTCCAACCCCATGGAGCACGAAAGGCGGGGCGTGGAGGCTGTAAAGTGGGCTCTGGAGCATCCGGTCGGGAGTCCCGCGCTTTCGGATGTGTACAGAGAAAAATTCGGGCTGAGCTCTGGACACAGGAATTCAGATGCAGGGTTCTTTGGCAGCAGACAGTCTTCAGGCGAAGCTGCTCCGGCGCCGCAGAAAGTGCCGAAGATAGCCATAATCACCAGCGACATCTCCCGGCCACTGCCAAGCTATGAAGTGCTTCCGGCTGTTATCGATGAGCTTCGCGCAGCCGGAGCAGACGACAGTCAGATCACCGTGGTTTTCGCACTGGGCTCCCACAGACATCACACAGGAGAAGAAAAGCGCCGGCTTGCAGGAGCTGCCGTGTATGACGCCGTTCGCTGCGAGGACAGCGAAGCTGAAGACTGCATCCACCTTGGGACCACCAGCCGCGGCACGCCCGTGGACATCTGCCGCAGCGTGGCGGAGGCGGACTTCCGGATATGTCTTGGCAATGTGGAATTCCATTACTTTGCAGGATATTCCGGCGGGATAAAGGCAATTCTTCCAGGCTGCTCCACACCGGCCGCCATACAGGCTAATCACCGCATGATGCTGGATGAAAACGCCGCTGCGGGAAGGCTTGACGGCAATCCCCTGCGTGAGGATCTGGAGGAAGCGGCGGATTTCTGCCCCGTGGATTTCATAGTCAACGCCGTGCTGGACGAACATAAAAACATAGTCTACGCAGCAGCGGGAGATCTGCATGCAGCCCACCGCGATGCCTGCGCCTATCTGGACAGGATGTACAGAAAACCCATTCCTAAGAAAGCGGACATTGTCATCGTCAGCCAGGGCGGGGCTCCTAAGGATGCAAACCTCTACCAGACTCAGAAAGCTCTGGATAACGCCGGGCACGCGGTAAAGGACGGGGGCACCATAATACTGATAGGAGCATGCAATGAAGGCCTGGGCAACAAGCGCTTCGAGGAGTGGATGCTTGCGGCAAAGGAGCCCAAGGACCTGCTTGACCGGGTGCAGCGTGACTTTCAGCTTGGCGGCCACAAAGCAGCTGCCATAGCCATGGTGCTGAAAAAAGCCGAAATAAGGCTGGTATCCGAGATGGACGATGATTTTGTCCGGCGGCTGTTCCTGAAGCCCTCAGAGAGCGCCCAGAAGGCCTTAGACGAGGCCCTGGAGAGGCACGGACCGGATGCAAGCATACTTGCAATGCCCTTCGGAGGCGCCACGCTGCCTGTAGTGCAGGAATAATATATATTCTGCAACCTGCACCTCTGCGGAACTACTATCTGAGGCACTGCGGCACTACTATCTGCGGCACTACAGCACTACTCTCTGCAGACCGATCCGCCAACAAAATATGCTGCCTGTAAATCGGTCAGCCAATCGAATCAGATGATTTTAAAAATCTGCGCAAGGTTTCCTACCTGTGCAGATTTTTGTATATGCCCTCTTTTACAATTTAGTTGTAATAAGTTGAGAGGAGGCCCAAAATGACAAGACTGTTTTTCGATATAGACGGTGTTCTTGCCGAGTTCAGGGAAGCCAAAGATTTCAGCGAACTGCTGCAGAAGGGCTATTTCCTCGGGCTTAAGCCCCAGACTGAGCCCCTTAAAGCCCTTTGGGCGCTGGCCGAAGATCCGGATTTCGAGGTCCACACCCTTTCCGCGGTAATAAAGGAAAGCCCCTACGCTCTGGAAGAAAAGCAGGCCTGGTTGGACGAGTTCATACCTGACACGGTCCAGCGTCAGTTCTGCTGGTGCGGAGAAGACAAGTCTCTTGCGGTGCCCGGCGGCATACAGCCAGGAGACATACTTATCGATGACTACAATTTCAATCTTCGTCTCTGGCAGGAAAAAGGTAAAGCGCTAAAGCTCCTCAACGGCATAAACGACCGGCACGGAAGCTGGAACGGCCCCAGAGCCAAAAACAATGCAGAACACATAACCAGCGCCATCCGAGCCCTGGCAAAGCTGTAAATACGAACTCCTACTCTACACTCTATAAATGTTCCTGCAATGGCTGGGAAATGCCGGTTTACCCAAGGCACCCCTGATATTTCGGGAACAAAGCAAAGCCTCCAAAGCATCAGAGCATCAGAATAAAGCCCTGGCAGAAAAAATCTCTGAGCTTGGAGGCTTTTGCTATTCAATGATTCTCTGGTAAAGCTCTGCGCATGGCTCTGCAGAAACTCCGGCCTGAAGGCCTCCGATGTGATTCGCCACTACGATGTCACCGGCAAGCTCTGCCCCCTCTATTACGCGAAAAACCAGGAAGCCTGGGACCAGTTCATAAAGGATGTGGAAAAGGCAATGAAATAAGCTTTCAGATCTGCGCTATACAAATCTGAAAGCTTTTTAAATGAAGTGATATATGACATTGGGGACGGTCCCCGTTGTCACGTTAAAAAGCACTCATTTCGGGCTTTACCGGGTCGATCAGATGCATGATGGCATCCAGCTCGCAGCTGGTGACCTTTTCATTTTCAGCCTCGATCCTTGCTGCCAGCTCCCGCAGCTCCTCAACGCTGTGGTCTTCAGCCAGGCTCATGGCATACATGTTGAAGCTGTCGTAATCGTAGGTCACGGACAGGCCGTATTTTTCGCAGTATTCCTTGAGCTCTGCCTCATCGAACTTCTCCGTAACGGAGATTATAAGCGTCCGAAGTGAATATTCCTGCCCGATCTTTGGCACTCCATCGCAGATGTCCCAGGGCACTTCTGCGCCGCTTATAGCTCCCTCAGGAGCCGAAGCCCCGCCCGGGAAGGGCTGAACAGTCGCCTTCGAAGGATCTCTGGCATATTCCTTAGGCACCGGAGCAAGATCTTTGCTGATCACATCCGTAATGATGCCAAGCACCAGCTTTTCGATCTTACTAAGAGCCCAGCCATCGCCCTCGATGGTCATGGAATAGCTGTTCCAGGCGCCCTCCTCTATGGTCTGCCAGGTGGCCTTTTTGTAGCTGTCCGGAGCCGTGCCGCTGGCCTCTATGCAGCCCCAACTGTAATCAGCAATAGATGCAACTGTATAGGTGTTATAATCCCCTGAGATATCCTGGCTGTAGGTCCTTGCCTTTCGGATGCGGAGGATCTCGTTTCCCGCATCGTCATAATAGATGACCTCGATCAGTCTGTCTTCGATACTTTCCGCCGAGGCGTTCATGACCCGGTAAACGGCGGATTTTGCACCCTCCACCAGCTCCGGGGCTGTGTTGATCTTAAAGCCTGCCAGCTTTTCAGCCTCGGCCTTATCTGCGCAGTCGATCCAGGGATTGGGGATCATCACCCCACCTGTCATTCCGCCAATCATTCCTCCAGTCATGCTGCCCTCCTTAGTGCTGTCCTCGGTGCTGCCGGGCTCGGAATTTTCCGAAGAGCCCTCTGCAGGGGCATTCTCTGCTCCGCTGCCTTCAGCCTCTGACGCGCCAGCCGGACCAGCCTCAGTCTCCAGGCTCTCATTTGCTTCAGAAGCGCTGCCGTCCGAACCTGCAGCCTCCTTTGTGCAGCCCGAAAGGCCGCCAAGAAGCAGCACAAGAGCCAGCAGCAAACTCATTTTTCCCATATTTCTCTTTAACATGTATTTCCCCTTTCGAACAAAAGCAAAGCCCCGTTCACCTGTAATGACGGAGCTTTTTTCGAAAGGTCACAAAATAAAAACAGTCGATTCAAAGGCTGCAGCCTATGCCGCTCAAAAGCCGGGAAAAACCCAAAGCTCCTGCACGCCGCTACATAAAGCTCTGACTTCTTGCCAGAAAATCCCTCAGGCTGTTTTCCGCGTTTTCCGGAGTCTCACGCACCTCGGTCATTAAATCGAAGTAGGAGCCGCAGAGCCCCTCATCCTTATGGCTCGCCTGAAAGGCCTCCCAAGTCTCGGAAAGGAAGCCTTCGAATTCGCTGCGTCCAAGGGCCACGGCCTCATCAAGCTCAGTCCGGGCAGCCGCATCGTCGCCTGCTGCCTGAGGCCTCATGTTCTTATACACCTCAAGGCTGCTGTTTCTTGTGATGATATACCCCTTTGCGTACTCCACCAGTATCCTGCCCCACTCTTCAAGACTTCTGCTGTTCATAGCCGCACCTCCCGCTTTAGTATAGTATATCACAAATTCCTCTGTCTTGCGACACGGACCTTCCAGCGGTTCAGGCTTCGCTTTCGCTCGCCTTCACCGGAAAAACACACGAAAAGACCGCTCCTTTTACAGAGCGGTCTTCGGGGATTGTATGCTATGCATGGACCCAAGGTGAGGGATAGAGGCCCAATGCGTAGCTTGAAAAGTTATCAAGAGGATATTATCTTACCTTGACCCTGCTTTCGCCGGTGTTTTCCGCCTTCAGCTGAGCCTTTCTCTCCGCCAGCTTCTGCTGCAGAGCCTCGTCAGTGAAAGCATTAAGGGACAGGAACACCTGAGCCAGAACTGCCTTGTGCAGACCTGCAAAACCTACAGGACCGCTGCAGTTGGGCAGGAAGGCTTCTTCGTGGCATGCGCAGCCGTCAAGATTACCTATACCCATATTGGAGCCGATGGTGGGGCATACCCAGGAAACATTGCCTACATCGCTGGAGCCGCTGGGCTTCTGAAGCTGAGTGTTCACGTTCTCGATACCTGCATCTGCCATGCACTGCGCGAACTCATCGATCAGGAAGGGATTTACCTTCAGATTGTCGAAGCTGTTCTCCACGAACTGATAGTCCATGGTCGCACCGGTCATAAGGCAGGCGCCCTTTGCGCAGTTGATCACCTTCTCCACCAGCTGGTTAACGTAGTTTCTGTCTGCAGCTCTTACGTACCAGAGGCTTTCGGACAGTGCGGGCACCACATTGGGAGCCAGACCGCCATTGCTGATGATGCCGTGAATACGGGTATCGGAAGTGACATGCTGACGCAGCGCGTTAACGCCGTTGAACATCAGATAAGCAGCATCCAGTGCGTTGATGCCTCTTTCGGGAGCTCCGGCTGCATGGCTGGAAACTCCGTGGAAGGTGAAGCGCAGGCTGTCCATTGCCAGATACTGAGAGCCGAGACGGGTCTCGGTACCGCCGCTGATGTGGACCTGCATTGCAAGATCGCAGTCATCATAGCAACCGGCATCGACCATATTGATCTTACCTCCGACAGTCTCTTCTGCGGGGCTTCCTGCGTAAACGATGGTGCCCTTGAAAAGTCCTCTGTCGTACATCAGCTTCAGCACATGAGCTGCTCCGAAGCAGTTTGCTGCGATCCAGTTGTGGCCGCATGCATGACCGTTCTGATCGTGATTGGGGCCATAACCGGGCAGAGCATCAAACTCCGCAAGGAAGCATACCTTGGGATGACCTTCGCCGTACTCTGCCATAAAGGCAGTGGGCAGACCTGCCACGGGAGCGGTAACTCTGAAGCCAATGTTTCTGAGCTGCTCGCAGAGATATGCGCTGGACTTGAATTCCTGCATACCTACTTCAGCAAAATCGTATACTGTCTGGCAGACCTCTTCGTAGAGGCTGCCGTACTGCTGCTCTAATTCTCTTGCAATACTGTAAAGTTCCTGTCTGTTCATTTTATCCTCTTTTTTTAAACAAAGCCCTGAGACCAGGGCTTTGCTCAACTATTTATACTACATTGATTGTCTATCGTCAATAGGCGATAAGTCTTATATTTTCTTATACTATTAAAGTCCGATCAGGGTCGCTACTGATACCATCACCAGCTCCAGTACGAAGTAGAGGATGAAGAGCTTGCTGATCCATTTGAACCACTTCTCAACAGGCAGACCCATAAGTCCGGCAGTGGTGAACACGCCAGTGGGGATGATCATGTTGGAGTAGCCGTCGCCGAAGGTAAATGCCAGGTT
>JAFRWH010000201.1 GCA_017438085.1 Bacillota bacterium | reverse complement strand
TGAAGAGGGGCGAATTAACGGTTTTCCCTCCTTTTACTGCTGCCAGACTCAGGGGGCTTGCTGAAGAGTTCAGCCGCAATGGAGCGCCCTCCTGCAGTGAAAAGGATCTGCCTGAACCGCGGATCGCCGTAGAACAATTTAAAAACTTTTATCCCGCAGAGGATTATCATCAGGACTGGGATCTCAAAAATCCGGAAGCCTTTGCGGAGGAGATCGCATCATCCGGCAGAGGCCATCTGAACTTTGATGTTTAGATAAAGCTGTTTTTCCAGGCGCGATTGTTTCTGACTTGAGACAAGTATAAAGGGATCTGATGCCAACACAAAAGCCCGATTCCCGATCATGATAGGAATCGGCTTTTTTGTGCAAATCTGCGCTGTCATAGTTTTTTATGACTATGAAAGGTCTGATTATTATGGTATAGTTTTATATAGCGAGCGTGTTCATTCTTTTGAGATTGGCTAGCTCGAATGGAAGGAATCTCCGAAGGAGCGTAAAACGCTATGAAAAAAACCTGGATCATCATTGTGAATATGGTCATTATGATCGCATTGCTGACCTTCGTGGTTTTCTATTCCAATTATACCACCCGGAATACGACCCTGAGGCAGATAGAGCATTTTGAGAACACCGCCATCACCATGGAGCATGTCACGGAGAACTATCTGGCCGGCGAGCAGCGGATCTGCGATGTGTGGGCTCACTTTATCAACAGTCAGGACATGACCATAGAGGACGCCATCTCCTTCATCCGCATCTCTCATGTACTGCCGAATGCTTCGGCTCATATCGTGTATCAGGATACCCTGTCGGGTCTTTCTACCAGAGCCAGACGGGACAGCGCGGATGATTATTCTGTCTCTTATGTACGCACTAATCTTTTGAACGATGTCAGCTGGATCCACAGTATCGGTGAGGCTATCAACATTTCCCGCGCCTATACGAATCCCGTCAATGGCGAACAGTCCATCGCATTCTGCAATTCCATTACACTTCACGATCCTGATACAGGGGAGTCCAAGGTGGCTATACTGCTGCGCGTGCTCCCTTTGTCGGAGCTGGAGGAGAGATGGGTCTTCCCCCAGGAAGAATTTGAAACAGCCGAGCCTTCCATAATCGATTCGGACGGCGATTATATCATCAAAGGTCATTCCTTTAAAAATTCCAGCTGCTTTGAGTTTTACAGATCTTACAATACTTCTGATCCTGCCTCAACGCAGGCGCTTTTTGAAAAAGTCTCCACGTCCACAGGCTCTTTTACCATGCACAATTCCCGCGGCGAGGAATGCATACTCGCCTATACCCCGGTGGAAGCAGCGGGGGGCTGGAGCTTCCTGAGCCTGATGCCAATGAAGGATCTGGGCATAAACACCCAGAACTGGCTGCTGATCAGCGTTGTTTCTGCGGGTCTTCTGATACTGTTCGTATTTGACCTTGCGGTAATACTGCATTTCAATAAGCAGCTTCAGGAAACTGCAAGGGAAGCTGCGGCGGCAAGCAGAGCCAAGACAGATTTCCTGTCTACCATGTCCCATGATATCCGCACACCCATGAACGCCATCATCGGCCTTACGACCATTGCTGAAAAGAATCTCGGTGATATGGAATCGGTGGGTGAAAACCTGCGTAAGATATCCATGGCAAGCAATCATCTGCTGACCCTTATCAACGATATCCTGGACATTTCAAAGGTGGAGAGCGGCAAGCTGAATCTCAGCCCGCTGACCTTCTCCATAGTCGAGACTGTGGAAAATCTTGTGAACATGTCCCAGCCAATGGTAAAAGAAAAGAATATCGATTTCAATTTCCGCACCGGCAAGATGGAAAAGGAATATTTCTACGCCGATCAGCTCAGGCTTAATCAGATCTATATCAACATACTATCCAACGCCATCAAATACACGCCTCCCGGTGGACGGGTCAGCGTGGACATGCGGGAGGAGAAAAGCCCAAAGGATGGCTGTGTAAGGCTTATATACAAGGTCTCCGATACCGGTATCGGCATGAGCCCGGAGTTTATGGCAACCATGTATCAGCCCTTCTCGCGCCAGACCGACAGCCGTGTGAACACTATTCAGGGAACAGGGCTGGGCCTTGCCATAACAAAGCAGATGGTCGACCTTATGGAAGGCAGCATCGACTGCCAGAGCGAGCAGGGCAAGGGAACCACCTTTACCGTGACGCTGGATCTTCCGATTGCTGACAGGCAGAGGGATGATATGATGCTGGATTCCATGGATGTGCTGATCGTCGATGACGATGAGGTCCTCCTGGAGACTGCGGCTGATACGCTGGAGTCTCTGGGCGTGACAGCCGACCGCGCCGGCAGCGGGATCGAGGCTCTTGGCATGATAGAGCACAGACACCGGGCCGGAAAGGATTACAGCGTTGTTATCATCGACTGGAAGATGCCGGATCTGGATGGTATCGAGACCATACGCAGAATACGAGGAGAGGTCGGGGCAAAAACACCTATACTTCTGGTTTCCGCCTACGACTGGTCGGATATAGAGGATAAGGCAAAGGAAGCCGGAGCAGATGGCTTTGTAAGCAAACCGCTGTTCCGTTCCAAGCTGTACGATAAGATCAACACGCTTCTCGGCACCGAGTCCAAGTCTGTGGAGCCGGAGACCGACTATTCAGACTTAGAGGGACTGAATATACTCATCGCAGAGGATAACGATATCAACTGGGAGATCATTTCCACTATGCTTTCCATGTTCGGCATCACTACGGAGCGTGCCGAACACGGCCGCATCTGTCTTGAAAAGATGAGTCAGGCGGCAGAAGGAAGCTACACGCTTATCTTTATGGATATACAGATGCCTGAGATGAACGGCCTCGAGGCCACAAGGAGGATACGCGCGCTGGACGATCCCTGGGCGTCTTCCATCCCGATCATAGCAATGACGGCTGATGCATTTTCTGAAAATGTCACAGAGTGCCTGAATGCAGGCATGAACGGACATATCGCAAAGCCGATAGATATTAAACTTGTTATAAAAGAGATTCGCAGAATCAAGGAGGAGAGATCATGAAAAAGCTGCTCTGTACTATTATGGCCATCTGCATGATCCTATCACTGGCAGCATGTGGGGAAAAGCCGCAGGAGGCTGTTGACGAGGGCTTCAAGCCTGCTCTCGATACAGAAACCAGCTGCAAGATCACTGTGGCGGGAAACTATGATAACTTTGAAGCTCTGGAGGCTGAATTCGACCGGTTCAACGAGTTTTACCCGAAGGTTCAGCTGAGCTACGTGAAGCTTGATGACTACAACAATGTGCTTGGCACGGCGCTGAAAAGCAGTGACAAACCTAATATTTTCTTTTCCTATACCTGGATGATCGGCAATGAGCAGTACGATTCTGTATATGCTCATATGGAGGACCTTTCAGATCCTGCTTTGGGGCTGAATCTGGACTGCATTCGCCCCGGCCTTATCAACCACGGCTCAGACGGCAAGGTGATGCTTGTACCGGTATTTTCCAGAACATACGGCATGATGGTGAACAAGGATCTGTTTGAAAAGGAAGGTCTTAGCATCCCGACCACATGGACGGAGCTGACGAAGGTCTGCGATGCATTCCGCAGCAAGGGCTATGCCAGCCCCATGATGGGCTACAGCCTCAAATCCTCCGGAAGCTTTATGTATACCATCGCATACCCGCTGTTCGTAGCAACGCTGGCGGATAACCCGGAGGCGCTCAAGCTGGCTAATGGACTGGATCCCGCAGCAGGAGAATACATGCGTCCCGCGCTGGAGGCGGTGGAACGTCTGATCGATAAGGGTTTCGTGGATCTGGCTGAGTGCGACAAGATCGAGGACAGCTACACTAAGGTCATACTCCGCTTTTTCGAAGGCGATGTGCCTATGATGATCTGCATCGGAGATACTGTGTCCGGAACCAAGAAGAGGGAAAGCCAGTCTGAGGCTTTCAGCAAGACTCCTTTCGAGTACACTTTCTATCCTATCCCCATGGCTGACGAGGGTGGATATTTCATCGACAGTCCTTCTATTCAGTTCTCTGTTAACAAGGACTGCAATGATCTGGATATGACAAACGAATTCATGCGCTTCCTGATCGCAACTGATGAACTGAATGCCATGGCTTCGGTGAAGCGTCTGGTAACACCCACCAGCGATCTGTCTCTGGATCCGGTCTACGAACCCTTTGGCGAGGTTCCTTCGGACCGCACAATGTCCCCGGAAGTCCTTGGTATTACGGATCCGCTCACGGTCCAGATCCGTGTGGCTGCTTTCCAGGTAGGAAAGGGCGAGATCTCTGTGGATGAAGCAGTCAAAAACTACGGAAGCTTTAAGTAAATAAGATCTGTATTTACTTGGCTGCCTGTGAAGACTGTTCTAAAGGCTACTTGAGATATAAATTCCTGGTCAAAAAGTCTGAAAAGACTAAATGGCCAGGATTTTTAGTTTAGTTTGGAGTAAGTATTCCTGGCCAAAGGTTCAAAAAGAGCTAAACGGCCAGGAATCAGCGTATATTTAAGGATCGTACTAAGCGGTCCTTTTTATTTTGTTGAGCTCCATTAGTAGATAAATGGATTTCTTCACAGATTCAGCAGTGCTCCTGCGATGAAGCTACCTACAGCTCCCACTGATATTTCTTCATATCTACGCATCCGTTTTCCTTAAAGCCAACGCCTTCTTCCAGGAGCAGACTCCTCTGGTCAAAAAATCCGGGGGCAAGCCGTCCCGCGTGGTTCACCACCCTGTGGCAGGGGTAGTGTCCATAGAATTCTGCCATGCTCAGCACCTTGCCCACCAGCCTGGAATTTCTCTCCCGGCCTATAAGCCTTGCGATCTGCCCATAGCTTGCAACCCTGCCTTCGGGTATCTCCTCCACAACCGAAAGTATCTGATATATCAGATCCTCATCCATTATCCTGCCCATAGCTCCTCCAAAACGATTTGTTTTTAAAATCTTACCCTATAACGTCTGTTTATGCTACAATTAAATACAATAACAGCTCTGTACGAAAGGAAGAGACCATGAAGCATCTTACAGACCCCGTATTCCCAAAAGGTTTCCTCTGGGGAGCCAGCTCCTCCGCCTGGCAGGTGGAGGGTGCGACCCTCGAGGGCGGCCGTTCGGAATCCATCATAGATATCAATTCCCGCACCAAAAAGCCCTTTACGGATAACTCCATAGCCTCGGACCACTATCACCACTTCAGGGAGGATGTGGCCCTGATGAAGGAGTGCGGCTTCACAAGCTACCGCTTCGGCATCTCCTGGCCGCGCATAATTCCCGCTGCGGACCGGAAGGTGAACTCCGAGGGCATTAAGTTTTACAGCGACCTTATCGACGAGCTGCTGGCCGCTGGCATCACGCCCATCCCGACGATATACCACTACGACATGCCTGTATGGGTGGATCAGAAGTACGACGGCTGGTTCGACAGGGGCATGATCGAGGAGTTCGAGTATTACTGCAAGGTGCTTTTCGAAAACTTCGGAGACCGCGTAAAATACTGGCTTGCCATCAACGAGCAGAACATGCAGATAGTCTACGGCAAGTGGCTGGGGCTCAACAAGCCCGGCCACGACTGGGACAAGGAAAAGTGGCAGATGAACCATGTGATGAACCTCTGCCACGCTAAAGCCGTCACCCTCTGCCATGAGATGGTCCCCGGCGGCAAAATAGGTCCTGTTCCCGGCTACGTGCCCATCTATCCAAAGAGCGCAAGGCCTGAGGATCAGATTGCCGCCATGAACGCGGAGGAGCTGACTGAAAAGATCTGGATGGATACCTATGTTTTCGGTGACTACAGCACATTCGTCCGCAACTATTGGAAGGAGAACGGCATTACCGTGGACATTCAGCCCGGCGACATGGAGCTGATAAAGTCCGCCAAAATAGATTTTATCGGGCTCAACTGCTACCGCAGCGACGTTGGCAAGGCTCCGGATCCCTCCTATGTGCAGGAGATCAGTCTCAACAAGACCGGAAACAAGGGTGAGCTGATCTACACCAACTGGCCCGGTGAATACGCCCTGGACCGCAATATCTACGTCGAGACCACCGACTGGGACTGGCACATCGATGCAGTATCCATGCGCTACAGCCTGCGCTATCTCTGGGACCACTATCATGTGCCCCTCATCATAACCGAGGCGGGCTTCGGCGCCCACGAGGATCTTGACGAAAATGGCGAGATCCATGACGATTACAGAATAGACTACCTGAGGGAGTACGCCTACAATGTGGGCCTGGCTATAATGGACGGCGTTGAGGTTTTCGGCTTCAATCCCTGGAGCTTCACGGACCTGCTGTCCACGGGCAATGGCATGGCCAAGCGCTACGGGCTGGTGTTCGTAAACCGTACGGATGACGACCTGCGGGACCTGAAGCGGTACAAAAAGGACAGCTTCTACTGGTACCAGAAGCTTATAAGAAGCGGCGGTACCGACTGGGGCAGGGACATGAGCGAGTGGAGAGATTTTACACGCGTAAGCCCTGTTGCAAGCGATATTAAAGAGAAAGAGGAAAACTAGAATAAGACTGCACCGAGGTGCGCGGACAGATCCGCGCAGGCCGTAAACGCAGTTATCGGAGGTGAAAGCAGAGTGAAAAGACTTTTAGTTTTTGATGTTGGCGCCACCAATACCAAATGGGCCGTGATGGAGGATTTTGAAGTCCTGAAAAAGGACAGCTACCATACCCCGAAGGATCTGGACTCCTTCATGAATGCGGCGGAGGATGTAATAAAGCGCGAGGGGACCGGCTGCGATGGCATTGCGGTCTCGATACTTGGCACGGTGCTGGCTGGGGACGATGGCCGGATAGAGCAGGGCGGAAACCTGCCCTATATGACCGGTGTTTCTCTTGGCAAGAGGCTGTCGGCCTTGAGCGGGCTTCCCGTAAGCGTGGAGAACGACGGACGCTGCGCGGTGCTTGGCGAATACGCTGCAGGGGCTCTTAAGGGCTGCAGCTATGGCTTTGGACTAGTGCTCGGAACAGGTCTGGGCGGAGGGCTCATAATCGACGGAAAGCTTGTCCGCGGAGCCCACAGCTTTGCAGGCGAGATAGGCTACAGCACTCTGGACTGGATGTCCATGCCCGCCCTTGGAAGCGTGGCAGGCATGAGGCTCAGCTTTACAGGGCTTCTGGAAAGAGCCAGGGAGGAATGGCAGGAGAAGTCTCTTCTGCCCGGCTCAGGAAGGCCGGAGTTTGAAGGCGATGCGCCTTCGGATACTTATCAGCTCTTCGAAATGGCAGAAGGCGACAATCCTCTGGCAAGGGAGGCTATTCGGGTATATGCAAAGGAGCTGGCTGTCCTGATCTGGAACATACAGTGCACTCTGGACCCGCAGTGCATCTCAATAGGAGGCGGGCTTTCCATGCAGCCTCTGCTGATCCTTTCCATACAGGACGAACTGGATGAACTTTACGATAAATTCCCTTATGTAATTCCTCGCGCTAAAACCGCTGTTTCCGGTCTCGGGAACACCTCGAATCTCTGCGGAGCAGCTTATGTATGGCAGCAGCGCTTTGGAAAAGAGGAGTAGATCATGAGCAGGGCTAAAAAGCAGAGATCTGCTGCGCGCTATCTTCTTCAGATACTCATAAATCTTGTGATATCTGTCGCGATCTTCATTTGCGGCTTTCTTATCGACAGCGCCATATTTTCAAATCCGCCGGAGGGAGCCCAGGGCCACGGCATGCCTATCTTCTCCATGCTGCTGATGTTTGCAGCCGCAGCGTTCTTCGTAATTTCAACAGTCATATGCATCATCAAAGCCATCATCGCTGCAAAGCGCAAGGATCAGATGGCAGAGTATTGATATCAGGAGGTATAAAATGAACGGTAATTCCAAATTCGCAGCGGTCATAAGCTATATCACATGGATAGGCTGGATCGTGGCATTTTTCATCGGGGACAGAAACGATGAATTTGTAAGACAGCATATCAATCAGGCGCTGATACTGAATATCGTTTCGGTTATTTCCGGCGCTATTGGCCGTCTGGGCGGCATCTTCAGCTTTGCAAGCGGCTTGATCGGCCTTGTTATACTGGTACTTCTGGTACTTGGTATTTACAAAGCTGCCACAGGCGACAAGACTCCGCTTCCCGTGATCGGCGACTTCCGCATCATTTAGTGATTCAGTGTCTTAAGGTACCCGCGCGGTATTATCGGAATTCCGTATAAGCAGCGCGGGCGTTTTTATGCTATGATTAACACAATTATATAAAGCTTCGTCTTCGAGCCCCTCTGCCTAAGGCAAATGCTATGGCAGCCGGGCCTGTGAGGGTCGCAGGATGCATTGCAGATCAACAGACCGCTCACACAGGGCCATGCCGGAAACAGCCTGACCTTCCGTGTTTGAAAAGGAGACGGCATTTGGAACAGAAAAGACCCTTTCTGTCTGTTTTGATATGTCCGTTTCTTGTTAAAGAGACGGGCTTTTTTACAGAC
The DNA here is from genome assembly GCA_017438085.1 of Bacillota bacterium. The sequence goes on along the minus strand of JAFRWH010000201.1, from coordinate 2,420 downwards.
AGAAGGGAGGTGAAAATTGAAAAATCAGAAGCTTCTGCGCCTCATATTCATGGCGCTGTGCTGCGATCTTGGCCTTTTTGCAAAGCGCATAATAGCGCCTTTCGCGAATATACTGACGGATTCTCTACATATTCCGGGTGGCATAGGTACGGCCTTTTCGCTGCTCTTTCTTGTGGTGGCTGCCGCCATCATCCCGAAATTCGGTGCGGCGACGCTCATGGGTGCGGTGCAGAGCATTCTTGCCCTCGCCTTTGGCATGGTGGGGAGCATGGGCGCTCTGGCGCCTATAGGTTACATCGTGCCCGGTATCGTTATCGACACCGTACTGCTTCTTGGGCGGCGTTTTAAAGCTGACGAAAAGCTTTCAATGATGCTTGCGAACATGCTGGGGTCGGTCTCAGCAGGCCTTACTGCAAATATCATAGTATTCCGCCTGCCGGCTATTCCTCTGGCACTGTATGCATCTGTTGCGCTCTTCAGTGGCGCTATATGCGGTCTTCTGGCTGCAGAGCTCTATCGCAGAGTTGCTCAGATACTGGGCAGAGAATTGAGAAAGGATATCTGAATAAATGAAAAAGCAGAATAAGGCAATCATTGCCATACTTGTGCTGCTGGTCATCGCTGCAGCCGTGTTTGCTGTGATCCACCTGACCACAAGGGAAAATGTCCCTGAAGGGGCCATTGCCATCCATGTGGGCGAAGATGTTAAGTATGTGGATCCCTCAAAGCTGACGCAGGTTCCGGTACAGGGTACCGTCATAAACGGAAAGGGTCAGGAGATCCCTGTGGATGAGCAGGGCTATGAGCTTTCCGAACTGCTTAAGGCCGCTAAGATCGATATTTCAGCCATAGGAGGCATAAAGGTCACTGCGGCAGACGAGTTTTCCGCATCTCTCACCAAAGAAGAGGTGAACGAAAGCGGAAAAGCCTATATCGTTCAGGGCGAAGATGGCTTGCAGCTGGTGGTCTTCGGCGATCCGAACATGAAGCGCAATGTCAGAAATGTGGAAAGGATCGAAGTCGAATAGGGACAGATCGTAAAAAGAAATGGGTCACATCCGGATGTGACCCATTTTTTGATTGTTTAAATGAAGCATTGGAATGCTTTAGTTCTGGAAGTCTATAGTGGCGTTGCCGTTCTCGTCGTACTTTACGGCATCCTTGTCCAGGTTCAGAGTGTTGATGTCTTCGAAGTAAGCAGCCATTGAAGGATAGGTGGGCTTGTAGTTTTCGATGATGCGCTTCGCATTTGCGGCATCGTCTTTGAGCAGCCTGTCTGCCACCAGGATCTGAGCCTTTACGGAGTTGATCAGCAGCTTCTCCAGATCTGTGGGATAGTAGTCGATGCCATGGCCCATGCCGGTGGCGCCAGAGGCATTGAACTGCACGCCGGGCATTACGGAGGTTACATCGCCGAAGTCAGATGAGCCGGTGCTCCAGCTCTCATAATTGAATTTAACCTTATCCTTGCCTACCAGTTCTTCACAGCATTCCTGAACCAGCTTCATGTAGTCGGGATCGTGGAACTCGGCGGAGTAGCCCGGACGGTCGGTGAGCTCAACTCCTGCGCCCATGGCAAGAGCTGCGCCTGCCATAGCTCTGTTCACCTTCTTGTTCTCGCGCTTAACGGCTTCGTTGCTGGAGCCTCTTACATAGGTCTCCACGACCATCTCGTCGGGAATGATATTTACAGCGCAGGTGGCGCCCTTGAGGATGGGGTGGAAGCGGATGGTGTCGGGCTCTCTGAAGGTCTCTCTCAGGTCGTTGACAGCCTGCAGACCCAGCATTGCGGCGTACTGAGCGTTGATGCCAAGATGCGGAGCTCCGCCTGCGTGGGAATTCTTGCCCTTGAACTTAATGATCTTGGTCACGAAACCGTTATTGCCCTTGCCGCAGGCAAAGTCAACTTCTTTGTTGTTGGAGCTGTGTACCATGAGGGAGATGTCTACATCATCGAAATAGCCTCTGTACATGAATTCGACCTTGCCGCCGAAGTAGTTTATGATGCCTTTCTTGCGCAGCTCTTCGCGGAATTCGATCTGTATCATTTCCTCTGCGGGAACCAGCATCAGGCGGATCTTGCCGGACATGCCATCAAGGATTCCGGGTTTGGTGAGGGCTGCTGCAATTCCAAGCATGGTTGCTGCCTGGCAGCAGTGACCGCAGCTGTGGCACATGCCGTTTACGGACTGGGGATGGTTTGCAATGTCAAGAGCGTCCAGCTCTCCCATGATGCAGAGCATGGGACCGGGCTTGCCTGTATCGATATCGGTATAGAAGCCTGGGATCTTGCCGAATTTTGGGTCCTGATCGGCTCTTACCAGCTTGTAGCCCAGAGCTTCGAACTCTTTTATCAGGTATTCATTGGCAGTCCATTCGGTGTAGCCGGTCTCCGGATGCTCCCAGATGAACTTTTCTGC
>JAFRWH010000200.1 GCA_017438085.1 Bacillota bacterium | reverse complement strand
TCCTTCAGCACTTCGTCGCCTGCTGCGCGTCCGAATTTAGCTGACAGACTGCTGAGGGAATCCATCTTCAATGCCAGACAGGAGAAATTGTCATCCAGAAGCCTGTCTGACCAACTATCGATATACACATCGCAGCTGGCCCTGTTGGGCAGCTGGACGGTCTTGTCCGTATAGCGGAAGTAGTCGATAAAGTCAAGAGCTCTGCCAAGCAGTACGGCTCCGACGCCGCCCACCAGCGCAAACAATATGATAGCGATGGCAACATACAGCTTGAGATTTACAGTAGGCTGAACGCTTATGCTGCTGATCATAGTCAGATAGTTCGCGCTGAGCTGACGGTTCAGCTCCTGACCGGTTTTTTCCACATATTGATAGTATTCAGTTGCCAGATCGACGCAGTGATCTATCTTGCTGCGTATCTCCTGCGGGCTGTAACTCTTTTGGCCATTCGTGCGGAGATCGTCCGCAAATACCGACAGCAGGTATTCCTTGTGAGCCTTTTCGATAGTTCTCTGGTGGATATCGATATTCAGATTCACATACTCCCGGATGAGTCCGTCATAGGTCGTTTCCTTAGTGACGGAATCGCTGTCCTTTTCCACATTCCTGAGTATGTATTCCATTTCGCTGCTGGGATTGTCCGATGAATGGTAATGGTAATCCATCATCTCCTTGCAGCGTTCGCTGTAATTATCGATAAGAGCTTTAAGAGAAGCTGCGCGCGCCTCTCTGTTTTCGATATACAGCTGCATATCCTCGCAATCTTTTGTCAGCTGGCTCACCAGAAGATCGATATCGCCTGTTTCCGCATCGCTCAGGATAGCAGCGTACAGGCTGGGGATCTCGTTATTGTAAAGATAGTTGTAGATGTTATACAGATCATTGTAGGTATATCCCGTTTCAACCGACCGGAAATTAGGGTAAGACGCCCTTTTGTCCAGCAGATAATCCATCATTTCGGAAACGGAATCCTCCAGCACCTGCGCGCTTTCCAGATAGTCGTAATTCCCTTCTGCAAGCACGGAGACGCCGTTGTTCTGAAGCTGTTCTTCTACGTATTTTTCAGCGTAAAACTCGTAGTAGTTATTGATGATCGCATCGAGCACATTCCAGGCGTAATCCTCGCCGGTATCTTTGTCACCTACGTAGTATACCTTGTAGGTATCTGTGACATAGGAAGGATCCTCGCCCTTTTCCAGCAGCGCTTCATTCAGCTTCTGCTGCGTTTCGGGGATAAGCTCTTCAACATAGCAGTTTGAGCGGATGGAATCGACATTTGAAGGGTATCCAAGGTCCGTAAGAGCAGCGTCAACTACGGTAGAAGAATAGATCTCCTCTACCTTCAGAGGGCTGCCGTCCGGCGTATAACCTTCTTTGGCTCCGCTGTTTGTGTACTGTATGACAGTTGAAGCAACATACTGCTGCTGAGATCTTCCGTAAACATAGATCATCAGAGATCCGATCACGGACAAAAGAAAGATGAGCAGGCTGAATTGCTTCAGATAACGAAGAATACTGAACTTTCTCATACTGCTCTCTCCTTTTTAGAATTATAGATGCACAGGTATACGCATGCGAATGCCGCTGCAACTGCCAGCGCACCGATAAGAAGCGAATAGACAAGTCCCGTCTGATCCGCAAGGCCTACATTGTTTTCGCTGAAGCCTATATAATTGCGAGCCCTTGTATTAGTATATGCGCTGTCAACTGCCTGGATATCCAGTGAAAGCTTTTCGAGCGATGCCTCCAGATCCCTGATCATGGCATCGGCTTTTTCCGTACCGCTCTTGCCGGAGCTGTCCGTCTCCAGCTTTCCTGTCAGATAGCTGTTATACTCGATCTGCTCCATGCGCTCCGTTGCGCCTGCAAGCTGCGCGTCAGCGTGAAGGGCCATATCGTCCATTCCGGTTCTGGTCCTGGCCATATAATAATCATTTGACCGGTCCTTGGTAGGGATCATGACTGCAGCGCTCATTGCGGCGTCATACATATGTATACCCTTGTTATCCTCCTCGTATGCGGCCATCAGCTTATCATATGCCAGGCGGTCCATGCGTATTTTGTAGTTCAGCATGCTGTTTAGCTCTGCCCTGTCATTTGCGATCCCGTTTTCGATGATATAGGAGCGCAGCTTCGCAAGATCATAGGCATACAGGTTGCTGGCCCGCTGTTCCAGAGAGGAAAATGTGATCCCTGTATCGGGGTCCTGATAGTTTTTGCTGTCGCGCCTGCGAAGCTGCACGTATTTTTCCAACTGGCTGCATTTGAGCTCCAGCAGGTCGACTGCCATCAGATACTCATCGTTGAATTTAAGGTCGCTTACGTCAAAGGACAGAATGGAGTGATTGAATCCGTAACGCTCAACGAAGTATTCGCGGTAAGCCTTACAGAGCAGAGACAGCATGTCTTCTGCAGTCCGGCCTTCAATTACGCCATCGTTAGTGAATTCGACAACAAATGAGGTGCTGATATAATTCACATTAGCGCTGATATTTTTGTCGTGAGTCGCCTGAACCTTGACGCATTCGCTCAGCTCTTTGGGGCTTATCTTCCCTTCCAGACCTGCATATTCGATCAGCCGTTCCATCACCTCTTCGCTGCGGATCTCGAAGATATTGTACCGGGTCTGATTGGGCGTCAGACCCTTCGAAGCCTCTTCATAGTCCAGCGACATGATGGTGCTGGCGGTATGAAGATATCTGGAATAATTGTATCCGCAAAGGGCAAGAACGATAATCAGGAAGAAAACGAAAACAAGGGACCTGCGCCTCCTGAACACTTCAAAAGTGCGCTGCAGGCTGGTCCACCCTTTCCCCGGGCTGCCGGAGGAATACCCGTCCCCGGCCGTCCTTGATCTGTTATTGTCTTTCATAGCCTTTATTCTCCTTCCGGCCTTCTGAAGCTCCGGTTCAATACCGGTCGATATCGATAACAACCAGCTCCGGCATGTTGTTGATCCGCGGGGGGAAAGACTTTGAATCACCAAGTCCCGCGCTTATGATCAGGCTCTGCTGATTGTCAAGAATGTATTTTCCTGAGGTGAATTTCGGGAAGAACCCTTCTTCACCTGTATAAAGTCCGCCTATAAAGGGAAGCACCACGATTCCGCCATGCACATGTCCCGCAATTCCCAGATCAAAACTGTACCCGGACAGCTGCGGCTCAAAAAGAATGGGGATATGAGCCATCAGGATGCTGTAGGCGGAGGGATCGATCCCGGTCTTATCCATGAATTCCCGGCCGCCGTATTCCTAGAAGCCATATGACGTCCCCTCAACACCGATCAGCTGAATGGTGTCATTGCCGATGCGGACATCCTCCTTTGCATTGCGAAGGATCTTCAGCCCTGCGCTTTCAAAGGCCAAAGGCAGAGCTTTGTCATCCCTGTAGTAGATGCGCTCGCTCTCGTGGTTGCCAAGCACTCCGTAGCAGGGGGCGATCTCTGACAAAGCGGACACAAGATCAAGCACAGACTGATAATCGTCCTGCTCCCGGATGACCATGTCCCCCGGGAAAAGTATAAGATCCGGGCTCAGATCCTTAATATCTGAGATCAGC
>JAFRWH010000199.1 GCA_017438085.1 Bacillota bacterium | reverse complement strand
TCCAGACTCTGCAGCTTCTGCGCAAGGAAGGACGAGATCACCGGCGTAGCCACAGACGAATAGCTTAAGGCGGAGAAAGTCATGGTTTTCATAATATCGAGCAGCTGCTGAGGGAATCCCGCCAACGCGTTAGGTTACTGCGAGGATTTCAAAAAGGCACAGGAGATCTGTGATAAGCTCGGGACCTTCTGGGATATTGCGGAGGAGGTTCCTCCGGGGCTTCAGGATATAGAAGTCTCCATGAAAAAATGGCTTGAGTAGTGAGTTGGCTTCGGATGAGCCCGAATTGCTGAAGAAAAGTTCCCCCGGAAAGGGGGAACTTTTTATGTTTCCACGGGGATTGATAGAAAGCGGCAGTACGGATATAATTTAGAAAAACGATTGGATCCGCTCAGAAAATAATGAACGAAACGATAAAAAACATAATCGAAGAAATTGAAAACGCCGAGGAGAAGCTTTCCGCGCTCGACCTGTCGGAGCCTGATTCAGAAGCCGAAAAGGAGCTGCGAAAGCAGATCCGGAACGGCTGCAGGGATATTCTCCGCAGCATAGATTTCCGCAGCCCCATGCTGCAGCAGAGCAGCTATATCCGTCAGTGCATGATGGATGCGCTGGACAGCTATTTCCTTGAAAGAAACGAGACCCGCTGGGGTTCCTGGCCAATAAATTCTGCAAATATCGAGTCATATATGGACTCATATATATGGCCGAGGACAGGCTGTCTTTTTATGGAAAGAGCCAGAAAGCTGATATTTAAAAAGAAAAGGCCAAAGGACTACGTGAAGCGCCTGTTTAAGAGCGGCGCGCCTGAGGAACTGGCTGAAATACTTGGCATAAGCAGGGGCCTTGACCACAAATACGGACTGGGCCTTGAACAGCGGATACAGACCAGGATAAATGAAGAAGCCGGTTCCATAGCTGAAAAAGCCATCAAGGATGTGGTAAAACTCTACAACAGGGAGCGCATAGAGGAACTCTTCTTTCAGAATCCTCTGTACGGGCCCATGCTGCAGGACCGGATGCTGCAAAGAGACCGGGAAAGCAGGGTCAAAAACGGGCTTCTGGACATGATCCCCAAGACCTATCCGGAGCTGTTTCCTCTGGCAAGGGCAATGTTCAGGCAGTTCGTGCTGCACATAGGTCCGACAAACAGCGGAAAAAGTTACGATGCCATAGAAGCCCTTAAAAGCGCAGGCTCCGGCATATATCTTGCTCCCCTCAGGCTGCTGGCCTTTGAAAAGTTCGAAGAGCTGAATATGGCAGAATGCTGGTGCGCCCTTAAGACAGGTGAGGAGGAGATACAGGTACCCAATGCCAGGGTGCAGAGTTCCACCATAGAAATGCTGGACTTTACAAAGGAATACGACATAGCAGTCATAGATGAGGCGCAGATGATAGCAGACCCGCAGAGGGGCAGCGCCTGGACCATGGCACTGCTTGGCGTGCAGGCTAAGATAGTCCACGTATGTCTGGCTCCGGAGGCGGAAAAAGCCGTGGTAAACATTATTAAGTCCTGCGGCGACAGCTGGGAGATAGTAAGGCATCAGCGCTTTGTTCCGTTGGTCTACGAAGATAACAGCCCCATACATTTCCCTTATTCGGCAAGACGTGGTACAGCTTTCATAGTCTTTTCCCGCCGGGATGTGCATGCTGCAGCGGCAGAGCTTCAGAGGCGTGGCTTCAGCTGCAGTGTCATATACGGGGCGCTTCCCTATGATGTAAGGAGAAACGAAGTCCGCCGCTATATGAACGGCGAAACTGATATAGTGGTTGCAACGGATGCCATAGGCATGGGGCTCAATCTGCCAATAGAGCGCATAGTGTTCCTTCGGACTTCAAAATTCGACGGAATGCAGCTCCGCCCGCTCAAAAACACCGAAATAAAACAGATCGCAGGCAGAGCAGGGCGCTACGGAATGTTTGACAGGGGACTGGTAAACTCCGTGGACGACGAAGATCTGGTCCGCAATGCTCTGAATGCAAAAATACCTCAGATAAAATATGCAAGGATAGGCTTCCCTTATTCATTGCTGGGCCTTGAAGGCAGCGTTTCCGAGCTTATGACCAAATGGTGCGAGATCGAAGCCAAGCCGGGCTTTATGGTTTCAGATATGAAAAGGGAGATAGCCCTTGCTGAGGAACTGGAGCAGGAGACCGATGACAAGCAACTTGTGTACCGCTTTGTAATGTTCCCCTTCGATGAGACTGACCGGGATCTTAAGGAAATATGGCTGGATCTGTTCCGCTGCGAGAACCTGCAGGAAGAACGGTATTTCATGGAGTTCCTCCCCAAAGCACCGGATGAGGATGATAGCCTGGATTACCTTGAGAAGGCTTTCAGGATCTGCGACCTTCTGTATCACTATGCGGACAGTTTCATAGGAAGCGGCGGCAATGAGCTTTATGATATATCCGCAAGGAAGAATCAGATCTCAGCCGTCATAATGGAGAAGCTCTCAAGCGAGCGGCTGAGCCTCAGGCGCTGCAGACGCTGCGGAAGAGTTCTGCCCTTTGCAAGCAGGTCGGACCTCTGCAATCGCTGCAGAAGCTTTACTCAGGGAAAATAAGGGACATGTCCGGAATATCCGGGCATGTTTTTTTGTCAACAAGCTTGACGCTGTGTCAGGCTCATGTTATTCTTTAATTGACACGGTGTCAAACCCATGGAGGATCTAATGAGCATTACAGTCAATATAAGATATAAAGGTGCCCCGGGAGCTGCTGAAGCCTTCGCAAAGGAAATGATCGCGAGCGGTACTGTCGCAGATATAAGAGCTGAAGAGGGAAACTTAAGATACGAGTATTATCTTTCCCTGGAGGATCCGGATATGCTGCTTCTCATAGACAGCTGGACCGGCCAGGAGGCCATCGATAAACATCACGCAAGCCCGATGATGGCCGTGATAGCCCAGCTTCGCGAAAAATATGACCTTCACATGACAGTGGAGCGTTTTACGGAGGCAGAGGAAAGCGCGCCGGCTTCCGATCATCAGTTTATACGCAGATAGTAAAACTGCAGGGAGAATCAGAATGGCTATAGTTTCGACAGAGCTTACCCAGTCCAGAAGAGAAGAGATAATCGATGCCTGCGAAAAGCTGTACAGAATGCAGAGCTTTAAAGAGATCACCATAAAGGACATAGCGCAGCAGACCAGCTTCAGCAGGGCATCGGTATACAATTACTTCGAAACTAAAGAAGAGGTTTTTACTGCCCTTATGCAGCGGGAATACGAACGCTGGACGGATGTACTCAACAGCAGGATCGATGAACAGAAAAGCTTCAGCCCTGAACAGGTGGCCGATATACTTGCGGACACCCTATCCGGCAGAATGCAGCTTCTTAAGCTTCTATCCATGAACCACTACGATATGGAGGAGCACACCCGCCTGGAACTGCTGATCCATTTCAAGGAAGCGTTTTACGGATCAATAAAGGCTGTACAGAAGCTGGTAAGCTGCATCGATGCCTGCAAAAAACCAGACCCCCGGCAGTTTTCCTACTTTTTTTTCCCGGCCATGTTCGGCTTTTATCCTTACTGCGTGGCAACAGAAAAGCAGAAGGACGCAATGAAGGCTGCCGGTATGTCAGGCAAAGAGCGGGATCTTAAGGGAATGATATACGATTATGCGATCACACTTCTGAATGCAGCAGCAGATAAGTGAACGAGTCCGGATGAGAAGGGATAATTATATGACTAAAGAAGAATACCAGAAAACCGTCATCTTCCCCGTGGGAGAGCACGACCCGCAATGGGACAGATATTTTACAGGAAAAGCTTATGTTGCCAATATCTGTGATCAGCAGGTACACATAGGCAATGTCACTTTTGAACCAGGCTGCAGAAACCACTGGCATATTCATACTGCGAAAAGCGGCGGCGGACAGCTGCTGATATGCGTAGGCGGAAGAGGTTATTATCAGGAATGGGGCAAGACTCCTGTGGAGATGAATCCGGGAGATGTGATACATGTTCCTGCCGACGTAAAACACTGGCATGGAGCGGCTCCGGGCAGCTGGTTCTCACATCTGAACGTTGAGATCGAGGCCGAGGATCCGTGTTCCGTATGGTTTGGTCCATCGGACCAGGCAGAATATGAAAAACTGAAATAGTCAGCAATTGATCCAGGAAGGATCATATCAATACATGAAGTAAAGGAGAGAGTTATGCAGTACAAAGATTTTAAAGACGGAATCAGGCTTTCCTGCCTTGGCATGGGCAATATGCGTCTTCCGGTCCACGATGACGAAAACAAGACCATCGATTACGAACTGGGTCAGAAGATCATTGATGCCTGCTACGAGGCAAGGGTAAATTACTACGACACAGCTTATGTGTATCACGGCGGCAAGTCCGAAGTATTCGTAGGCGAAGCTCTTAAGAAGTATCCGAGGGACAGCTTTTATGTGGCAGATAAGTTCAATTATGCTGCAAATC
>JAFRWH010000198.1 GCA_017438085.1 Bacillota bacterium | reverse complement strand
TACAGCTTGGCAATGGCAGCCTCCGTGGTCATATCCTTGCCGCTAACCGCGCCAACGGACTTCAGCGCCGAGCTGGCCTCGTATGTGCCCAGCAGCACCGTACCCTGAGGACACTGGGAGCAGACCACCATAACGCTTCCGTTCCTGTAGCCCTTATCTATTATGTGGAGCAGCGCTCCATCTGCTGAGGGTATGTTGCCCGCTCCGAAGGTCTCTATTACTATGCCCTTAAGGCTTTCCGTCATTATAGCTTCAAAAAGCCTGAACTGTATGCCCGGGAACACCTTTATAACGCCGATGGGTATATCGTCAAGAGGCGTAAAATGCATTGGCCTTTCAGGTCTTTCCCTTAAGAGCGCTTTATTGAATACTATGGAGATCCCCGCCTCTGCCAGGGGCTGGAAGTTGGGAGAGACAAATGCCGTCAGCCCGTCGGAGGAAAATTTCATCGATCTGCAGCCGCGGAGCAGCTCGCCCCCAAAGAATATGCAGACCTCGCAGAGCTCATCGGATGCCGCTATCAGCATTGAAGTTATAAGGTTTTCCCTTCCGTCCGAACGGACTTCGCAAAGAGGTATCTGCGACCCTGTAAGCACCACCGGCTTGCCCAGATCCTCCAGCATGAATGCCAGCGCGGAGGCAGTATAGGCCATGGTGTCGGTGCCGTGGAGTATGACAAAACCATCGTAAGCGCTATAATTATCTGAGATCAGCTTGCCGATCTTGTTCCAGTCGGAGACCGCCATATTGGAGGAATCCAGAAGCGGCAGCATGTCTATCATGTCCCAGGCGGGCATCCCCGGAGCCCTGAGCGAATCCATGTGGTTCATCGCTTTCCTGAAATACTCCACATCAGGCGCATACCCCTTCTCTGTGCGGGTCATGCCGATAGTGCCGCCGGTATTAATGATAAGTATCTTTTTCATGTCAGACCTCCGATCATCAGTAAAAAAATTATATACCTTTATGGCGCTGTTTTGAATAAAAAACGGCCTACACTGAAAATTCACTTTTATGCAGCGGCAGCCTGTTATATAATTGAACAGTAATCGGTTATCGCTTTATGGAAGCCGCGTCAGCGGCCTGAGATATACAGGAGGTATGTTGATGGAAAAGTATGTATGTGATGTTTGCGGTTATGTTTACGATCCCGAAGTAGGCGATCCCGATAACGGTATCGAGCCCGGCACTCCATGGGAACAGCTGCCCGATGACTGGGTATGCCCCCTCTGCGGCGTAGGCAAGGACCAGTTCTCACCGGAATAAAAAACGCTTTATCACAGCACCGGACTGCTTCAGTCCGGTTTTTTATTGTCTGCACCCTGCAAAACACAATATATCGTTGCACAAAAGCGCTGTTTAGCTTAAAATATTCAGGAAGGGAGTTCTTTCCATGCATATTGATTTTCATGCATTCTTTCAGGAAAACTTCATAACAATTGCGCTTATTCTAGGTGTGGCAATAGCCACTTTTTCAAGCAGAAAATCTCCTATTCCTGCCATCGGCACTATCTGGATAATTATCGCGCTGCTGGCAGCAAGGACCTTTCTGGGCTTTGTAAACCAGTATGCCTCCGATTTCTATCCGGAAGCCACCGATATACGCTATGCCACCACCGTGGCCGAGTACCTGATCAACCCGTTTATACTCCTTATGGAGATATTGATGCTGACCAGGGACCGGATAGTAAAGCTGCTACTATGGATCCCGGCTGTGATCAATACGCTGATGCTGCTGGTAATGCCAAGGTTCGGCTATGTGCCGGCATACTATGCATATAATTATCAATTCAGGGTAGGACCTCTGAGATATGCGAACCTTTACATAGTAATATTCTATCTGCTCTGCTTTGTGGTGTTCTCCATTATGTATTTCAAAAACTACAAGAAGGCAGACAGAAACATGATCTGGTTCGTGTTCATCCTAAGCGCGCTGGCCATCTTTCTTGAAACGGAGAACATAATCACCGGATACATCAACGCAGTAATTGCTGTGGACCTGCTGTTCTACTACATGTTCCTGAACATGGCATACCAGACTCAGCTGGAGGAACGGGTGCTCAAGCAGGAGCTGGAGCTTACTCAGACCAATGTGCGTCTGATGCAGGAGCAGATCTCGCCCCACTTCATCTTCAATGCTTTGTATATCATCAAAGCGCTGGTATGGGTGGACAAAAAGAAGGCGTCGGAAGCCATATAGAGCTTTTCCGTATACCTCAGAAGAAACATAGACTCGCTGAAATCCTCCGAGCTCATACCTTTTGAAAGCGAGCTGGAACACATAAAAGCTTTCCTGGCTATAGAAACTGCAGACGAGAGCAAGCCTATAAATATCACCTACGATGTTCAGGAAAGCGATTTCAGGATCCCCGCGCTTACAGCTGAACCGCTGGTCGAGAACGCCATCATCCACGGCATCTTTAAGATCAAGGAGCCGGGTGAGCTGAAGATCTCCACCTATAAGGACGACAGCAACTATGTTGTTGAGATAAGGGACAACGGTCCGGGTTTCGAAGAAAGGCCTTCTGCGCCGGGCAAGGAACGCCGGGGCGTAGGCATCAACAATGTCAGGACCAGGATGCAGCTTCAGTGCAATGGCACTCTGGAGTTCGAGAATACCGGCAGCGGCACCTGCGCAAGGCTTAAGATACCATTTGATCATGCATAATATATTCTTTAGTTAAGGTGAATTATATGAATATTCTGGTAGTTGACGATCACAGACTGATTGCAAACGACATAGTAAGAGAAGTGATGGAGCTGAGGCCTGACGTGGACTGTCAGGCCATCTACAGCAGCATGGAAGCGCTGGAGCTCTCAAAACAGAAGGAGTTCGACCTTGCCATACTGGACATAGATATGCCGGAAATGGACGGACTGACCCTTGCAAGAAAGATGCAGGAGATCCAGCCTTCCATAAATATCATATTCGCTACAGGCTATCCCGAATACGCTCTTGAGGCATATGATATCTATGCCAGCGCTTTTCTTGTAAAGCCTGTCAGCAGCGCAGCTCTGGAAAAAGCCCTCAACAATCTGCGTCGCCCGGTGCTCAGCGAAGACCTTGCTGAAGACTATTATCAGGGTGGCAGCAAGCTCGGAGAAAAGATGAAAAGCAGGCGCATGGAGCGCAATCTGAGCGTCAAGGATGTGGCCGACAGCATGGGTGTGTCCCCCCAGGCGGTATACCGCTGGGAAAACGGCGAACGCATGCCGGACATCGTCACTTTCCTGAGCCTTGCAAAGCTCTACAGAGTAAATATCGAGCAGATGCTGAAGGACTAATTTAACTTGAGACAGACCAGAAGCAGAAGACATAAACAAAAGCACAAAGGCGGATTTCTGAAGGGTCTGGGGGCAGTGCTCCTGACCCTGATTTTTGCGTTGCTTGTTTTCACGGTCTCTGCAGTCTGGATCATAGAAAAAGGCCCCTCCGAAGAGATCAGGGACATGTTCGTCATAACCGTGCAGCAGACCTCGGCGGCGAAACCCCTGGCGGGACTGTTTCTTGACAAGGATACCGTGGCGCAGATACTTGAGGATGCCAGGGGCAAGGATGACGAGCTGGAATCAGATCCGGAGCTGGTGGTGATCGACGATACGAAGGACATGAGCGGCATCACCGTGGAGGATGTTCAGGGACCGACCTACAGCGGCAAGATGATGATAGTCGAAGACCCCTCGAGGGTATATGTGGGGACCCTTGCAAAATACGATACAGGCCAGGGCATGACTCTTTCCCAAATCGTGGAGAGCGAGGGAGCCATAGGCGGCATCAACGGCGGCGGATTCTACGATAAAGGCGGGCTCGGAAACGGCGACATTCCTCTTGGCATAGTCATGTCAAAGGGCGAATGGCGAAACGGATCCAAAGGCGCTTATCACAAGCTCATAGGCATCGACAACGACAACCGCCTTGTGATAGGCAACATGACAGGTAACGACGCTATCAGCCGGGGTGTCAGGGATGCAGTGGCTTGGGGCCCTGCCCTTATAGTCAACGGAGAAGCGGTAGATGTGGGAAAAGGCGGCGGTCTGAACCCAAGAAGCGCCATAGGACAGAGAGCGGACGGAGCGATGCTGCTGCTTGTTATCGACGGAAGGCAGCCCAGCAGCATGGGAGCCACCTATCTTGATCTTATCGGAATAATGGAAAGCTACGGAGCGGTAAACGCCGCAAATCTTGACGGCGGAAACAGCAGCTCCATGGTATATAAAGGGGAAGTGATCACAGTCCCCTCCTCCATCTTCGGAGAGAGACCTATACCCACATTCATCTTAGTGGAGAACAGAGAGTGAAAAAACGCGGGATCGCAATAAAACTGTATATAGTATTCGTTGTGCTCCTGCTGGCTCTCATGGGCTGGGCGCTGAAACAGCTCTGGGATTTCTGTGACGCATATCAGAAGGGCTGCGCAGAGACTGTGCTTAAGGAAACTGCTGAAGAAGTCGGCCGTCAGTACGGCCTCGATCTCAGCTACAGCTCCGTGCCCGTGGTGGATGCTAACGGCGACAGCGTCTTTAATCTCAAAGCAGACGGAAAGACTGTTGGTAAAGCCCGGCTTTCGATAAGGGAGCACGGCCTGCTTTCCCTTGCTCTTTACGAGCTGAAGGACGTGGAAGGTATACTGGAATTCAGCTACGAAGCTCCGGATGATGTGGCGGTCACTGCAGCTCAGGTGGCTCTTGAACCCCTCAGCACAAGGATCTATCCCGGCATGGAGCAGCTTAAGGAGCTGGAAGGAAACATGGCGCCACCCTCTGTCTACAGCTGCAGGGCAAAAGGACTGTTCAGCAGAGATCAGGTAAGCTGGAGCATTAAAGGAGAAGTCAGTAGCCGCATACGCATCGAGGAAAAGGGCAGCGGAAGCGATAAGGAACCCATAAGGCTGCTGCAGTACTTCAGGGATGAAGCGGAAGCGGAGAAGCTGAAGGCAAGAGCTATTGAGATCGCTGAAAAATACTCAAATTACATAAGCAAGGATGTGAACTGGAACAAGCTCGCAGGGTATATCATGAAGGATTCACCCCTCAGAAGCAGCATACCCACCATGGAAATACAGTGGTATAACTGGCACAGCAAAGCGGAGGTCCGCAATGCGGATATCTCAGAGCCGCTGATCCTGAACGAATACTATGTGCTGGTGAATACGCGCTACGATTACGTCATCACCCGCGAGGGCAAGGAATATACCGTTCCCACAGAGCTGGCGCTCTTCCTCCACCTGGACGATGACGGTGTCTACAGACTGGCCGCACTAAATACTCATATCAACGAATAAGACGGGGGATCAATACTCCGTGCAAGTGAAAAGCCGCTCCCCGGCAGGGCGGCTTTTGTATTTTATCTTAAGCGTTCCTTAAAAACTGAAGCGAATATGAGGCCTGCGATCAGCGCGGCTGCAGAAAGCACAAGATCCATGTTCCATTCAGCGCTTCCGTAGGATGAAACCGTAACGTCTGCGCTGTCAGCTTCCTCCTTTCGTCCAAGCTCTTCAGGAAGCCCGGTGTTTTCGTTGTAGATGTTGCCGTCGGACTGCAGCGCATCATCATCTGCGTTCAGCTCCAGCGCTCCCCCGGCAATTGCGATATCACCCTTTGCGCGGATACCGTCATCGCCGCTGATAATGCTCAGGCTGCCGGATTCTATGTAAAAGTATCCTCCCTTGCGGTCCTGGTCTATGCCATCTCCTCCGCAGCTGATGGTAAGATCCGCGTCCTTCATTCTGAAGCTGTCGTTCACATTTATGCCATCCTCAGCGGCATCGATGTTTATGACCCCGCCGCATATCACCAGATCGTCCTTTGCCTTTATCCCATGTCTGTACACGGTAACTATACTCAGAGAACCGCTGCCATTGATGCTGAGATCGTCGTGAGCGTAGATGGTGCCACTGGTGCCGTCATCAAGCGCCTCCTCCGAATAGGGCTCACCGCTTTCAAGGCTGTTTTCGCTGCCCTCAGCAAGGGTAAGGAAGACCTTGTCAGCCTGATCCACCCTGAGAGCTGCATCATCCGAGCAGTATACATCTACGCCGTTCAGCAGTATCCAGACCTTTGAACTCTTATAAGCATCCACTATTATGCTTCCGTCGCTCAGACTCCCGCTGATAACATATTCGCCACTCTGCGCGATAACGACATCGCCGTTCAGCACATAAACGCCGTCCCCGGATATGGATATGCCGTCCCCTTCCAGTGTTATTACTGTGGCCGAAGAGCTGTCCCAGCTGCCGTTCTGGTCCTTATCCGAGAAGAAACGGGTGTCTTCGTAGGCTTCGCTGTCCTCATCAGTCATAAGACTGAGTCCCAGAGCCTCGCCATTCATGAACATAGCGGTAATGATCAGTCCGATGATGATTATGGCGATGCAGATCCTGTCTATGTATTTATTTGCTGACATGATCCCATCCTCCCGGCGCTAACCCATATAATCGCCGTTATAGCTTACCAGCACTGCGCTCTGAACTCCGCTCATGGCTGCAAGCTCGTTTATAAAGTCTGTATCGTCTTCCTTAAGGCGTATCTCCATGTTGAGCTCGATACCACCCTTGCTTGCGGTCTTGCTCTTGACAACGCTCTTCTGAGTGCGGCTCTGAAGGAAAGCAACTGCAGCCTTTTCGGCCTCGGAATCCAGGCAGGAAAGCACCACTATATAGGGATTTACACCGCTCTTCCTGTTTACGAACACCAGCAGGATGATGCCTATAATGATGCTGCCTATAACTGCCAGGGGGATCATTCCGGCCGCAAGGACTATGCCTGCGGCGATCGCCCAGAAGAGGAAGGCTATGTCCAGAGGCTCCTTGATAGCCGTACGGAAGCGCACGATGGACAGCGCACCGACCATACCTAAAGACAGTACCACATTAGATGTTACCGCCAGGATCACAAGCGTGGTGATCATTGTAAGAGCCAGCAGTGTTACACCGAAGCTTGAGGAGTACATCACTCCCGAATAAGTCTTTTTGTACACATAGAAGATGAACATGCCTACGCAGAAGGAAAGCACCAGAGCCAGGAACATGTCCAGCAGGCTTACGGAAGTAACGTTTTCCAGAAAGCTGGATTTAAAGATATCGCTGAAAGTCATTTTATATATCTCCTTTTTTATGTATTTTGCATTGTTATATCGTTTTGTTTGCCGTCTTTTGGGTCTGAAGCTTCAGCATTGTCGTACTCAGCAGTACAGCCTGCATTGAGCGTATTTGCTGAAGGCTTCAGCTCTTCTGCCCGGAGTCTGCACGCAGTCTTTTATTATCGACGGAAGGTAGTTGTCCCACTTGACCTCCAGAAGTATCACCGGATCGCCTGCCGGGATGGTCGGGCAGTCCGGGTTCAGGAAATCGGTACAGCCAAGCCCGGTCCGTATGTCATAATCGAAGGTGACTCTCACATTTCCGGGTCTGTAGATATAGGGCTCCCTCGTGTAATCAACAATGGTTTTAGGCCTTATGCCCTGGTATATCATCTTGCTGTAAAGCTCCTGCACCAGAGGCCTGCCGGAATCCATCATCCAGCCGAGCTCGCCGTCCACTATCTTCTGAGCTTCCTCACGGCTGAGCTCTGCGGAAAACTTGGTTCCCAGGCCGTTCAGCTTGCTCTTCTTCTCCAGATGTATGACTGAAGTGTCGCCGTTATAGTATCTGATGCGGAATTTCTCACGCATATTGACGCCGTCCAGCTTCTCCCGGAGCGCTTTATCGTTCAGATTGTCAAAATAGAGACTGCGGATATGGTACTTGCCCTCCGCCGCATGAGGATCAGGCTCCGCCACCGCCCTCAGCCTTTCTCTTATGCACAGCAGGTCGATATATGCCAGCTGATGCTTCCATTCGTGTCTGTACTGCATTGTATTTCACCTCTTCAGGACTTTTATCTTTTGATGGCCTTAATATAGCAGGGCATTCTTAAATGCAGCTTAAATAAAAAAAGCAATTCTTAAAGAACTGCTTCAGTTTAATTGTTTCGTCGATTTGTTTTTAGTATAAGAATGGTTTATACTGTAATCAGATGAACGATCCTGAAAAAGGAGGCTCTGAAAATGGAAGGGATAACATTAGAGAAGAAGGAGATATCGGCAGAAAACTTTGTGTTCCTTATTGGGATCATAATGTTTTTTGCTTTCTTTTCGTTCCAGATGGGAATGGTAAATACGCTTAACACCTTTATGAACACCGCATATTCGCTTCTGATGGATACGGTATTCTATCTCATGGCCATATGCGTTCTTATGGGTGCAGTGTCCGCGCTCTGCCTTGAGTTTGGCGTAGTTGCGCTGGCAAATAAAATACTCGACCCGCTTATGATGCCCTTGTACGGGCTTCCGGGAGTCAGTTCTGTAGGCATCGTAATGGCTTTTCTGTCCGACAATCCGGCCATCCTGGTGCTTGCGGAGGACAATTATTTTAAGAGCCTGTTTAAAAAATACCAGTACGCGGCTCTTGTCAATCTGGGGACCTCCTTTGGAATGGGTATGATAGTATGCACATTTATGCTCAGCCTGTCAGCGCTTTCAGCAGAAAGCTTCGGATCTGCTGTGGGCATAGGATTGATCGGCGCTGTCATCGGCAGCATAGTCAGCACGAGACTTATGATGCTCTATACTAAGAAGATCTTCGGCAAAGAGGCAAAAATGGAATTGCCGGAAGGCGTCCAGGCATGGCATAAGGATATGCGTCCCATACGGGGAGGCAGCATCACCAACCGCTTCTTGGGAGCGATCCTTGACGGCGGTATGAATGGTGTCAATATGGGCCTTGGAATCATACCCGGAGTCCTTATAATCTGCACCGTTGTAATGATGCTGACCAACGGAGCATCGGCTGATGGCACATACACCGGAGCTGCTTTCGAAGGCGTCCGCCTCCTGCCCATGCTGGCAGACAAAGCCGGCTTTATTCTGAAGCCTCTGTTCGGGTTTTCAAGTCCGGAGTGCATCGGGGTGACAATTACTTCGATGGGCGCAGCCGGCGCGGCCAGCAGCATGACAGCGAAGCTGGTGGAAAGCGGACTTGCAGATGCGGGAGACATTGCGGTATTTACGGCCATGTGCACCTGCTGGAGCGGATACCTCAGCACCCATGTATCCATGATGAACAGCATAGGATGCAAGGAACTTACCGGCAAAGCGCTGATCAGCCATACGATAGGCGGCTTGTGCGCAGGCGTCACAGCCCATTGGCTGTATACTCTGTTGCTTCTGATCCGCTGATCATTCACAAAAGAAAAATACAAAAGCCCGGGTTCAATTCATCATTCACATCCCGGGCTTTTTATTAACTCAAATCGCTACTCAAACGTCCATTCTTCACCGGGGAGTTCCTCGGCAAGCTTCTTTCTGGCTTTCTCCTGTCCCTCAATCGCAGCGTAAAGGCTCTTTTTGTACATCACATCACCATCCTTTACCAACACACATTTTCTAAAGAACGGCAAAACGTCGATAATAGGAT
>JAFRWH010000197.1 GCA_017438085.1 Bacillota bacterium | reverse complement strand
TGGCACTCGCCATGGTATTCAGCTTCGCAGCATGCGGAGGCAAAAAAGGCGGTCACGCTGACAATGAACTCTATGTCGGCGCTATCGGCGCAGCAACAGGTGACTACGCAGTATACGGACTCGCAGTAAAATACGGCGCAGAGATCGCAGTAGATGAGATCAATGCAGCAGGTGGAGTCAACGGAATGAAGATCGTATTCGACTTCCAGGATTCCCAGGGCGATCCCGAAAGCGCAAAGAGCGCATACGGAAAACTCATGGACTGGGGTATGGATATATCCATTGGAACAGTAATGTCCGGCGAAATGGCATCCGTCACAGCAGAATCTGCAAATGACGACATGTTCATGATCAGCCCTTCCGCATCCAACGACACATGCATCAGCGCCAGCAGCAACGCATTCAGAGTCTGCTTCTACGATTCCTTCCAGGGAACAGCAGCAGCTGATTACGTAAAAGCCACCCTCTCCGGAAAGAAAGTCGCAGTATTCTATCAGAGCGATAACGATTACTCCATCGGTCTCTACGATGCATTCAAAGCACAGGCCGCAGTAAACGGCACCGAGATCGTAGCTGAGCAGTCCTTCACATCCGATGAGAAGGATTTCACCACACAGATCAACACTCTTGCTGACTCCAAGGCAGAAGTCGTATTCCTGCCCATCTATGCAGCAGAAGCATCCATGTTCCTCTCTCAGGCTAAGAACGGAACAGACAATGCAGTATTTGCAGAAGGAGTATACTTCTTCGGATGTGACGGTCTCGACGGTATCCTCGAAGTTGTCGACAACGTAAGCACAGCTAACAACGTAGTCATGCTCACACCGTTCGCAGCAAGCAGCACCGATGCAGACGTCGTAAGCTTTGTCGAAGCATACAAGGCAAAGACCGGCGGAACAGTTCCCAACCAGTTCGCAGCTGACGGATACGACGCAGTATACGTCATCAAGGCAGCTCTCGAGGCAATGGGCGTATCCAAGTCTTCCGAAGTATCCGGAGCAAAAGTAGCTGAAGCTATGACAAGCCTCTCCTACTCCGGAGTAACTGGAGATATGACATGGACAGCAGACGGCAACACACAGAAGCTTGCAACAGCAGTCATTTACAATGACGGTGTCGATACCGAATTCGGAAAGTAATTTCCTTATCAGATCAACAAATACTTTTTTCAAACTTTCTTAATACATCAAAAGGATTTCGCTTCGCTGTCCCCTAAAAGACGGCGAAGCGAAAGCTATGTAATCATGACAGTATTTATTCGAACATTAATCAGCGGTCTTAACCTGGGAAGTATCTACGCTCTCATCGCATTGGGATACTCCATGGTTTACGGTATCGCAAGAATGCTAAACTTTGCCCACGGAGACATCATAATGGTAGGAGCCTATTCGGGTATCGTTGCCGTTATGAGCATCGGACTTCCTCCGATCGTAGGCATACTTCTTGGCGTGATAGTCTGCGCCCTGCTGGGTATAACTATCGAAAGGCTTGCATACAAACCTTTAAGACAAGCCCCTTCCCTTTCCATATTAATTACTGCCATAGGCGTGAGTTATCTTCTCCAGAATCTTGCTCTTATAATCTTCGGACCGGAACAGAAGGCATATCCCATGTTCAGCGGAGTCAAGAGCTTTCAGATACTCGGAGCAAAGATAGACGGGATAACCATACTCACCCTTGCCGTAACGGCCTGCATAATGATCGGGCTCAACCTGTTCATCAACAAGACCAAAATAGGCAAAGCCATGAGAGCAGTATCCGAGGATAAGGGAGCGGCAGAACTTATGGGTATAAGCACAGACAGGACCATAACCGTAACATTTGCCATCGGTTCTGCCCTGGCTGCCATCGCAAGCGCATTCTACGGCGCCACATACGTATATATACTTCCGACTACAGGATCCATGCCAGGTATCAAAGCATTCACTGCGGCAGTATTCGGCGGCATAGGCTCGATTCCCGGCGCCATGCTCGGAGGTATAGTTCTCGGTCTCATTGAGCAGTTTGCAAAGCAGTACATCTCTACACTCTGGTCGAACGCTATCGTATTCGGTGTGCTCATCATCGTGCTGCTGGTAAAGCCTACAGGACTCATGGGAAAGACGATACAGGAGAAGGTATAAGATATGAAGAAGAAAAACTACGGAAATCTCTTTATTCTCTTTGCCCTGACCGTCTTTTTTGCCATACTGGGAGGAATGCTGTATACGGGAAACATAGGCAGGCAGTTCACGAACATGCTCATCCCTATTTTCATGTATATAGTCCTCGCCGTATCGCTTAACCTGGTCGTAGGTCTGCTGGGAGAACTCTCTTTAGGACATGCAGGCTTTATGTCTGCCGGTCTTTTCACCGGATGCCTTGTTTCGATAAGGCTCTACGGTCTTGTTTCCGATCCTTTGAGATTCGTCATTTCGATGCTTGTCGGAGGACTGGTAGCGGCTGTTTTCGGACTCATAGTCGGACTACCCACTCTGCGTCTTCGCGGAGACTATCTGGCTATAACGACACTGGCCTGCGGAGAGATAATCAAGACTATAATCACAAATCTGAAAATAACCGGAGGCGCCAGGGGACTTGACACGGGTCACGTATATTCAGGTGCAAAGACCCTCTTCCCCTATGCTGTCGTTCTCGTATACCTGACAGTGATAGTAATGATGCATATCAAAAACTCTGCTCAGGGACGCGCCATTATGGCTATAAGAGACAACCGCATCGCAGCCGAATCCATAGGGATCAACGTTACACATTACAAACTGGCCGTATTCGTCATAGCAGCTTTCTTTGCAGGAGCCGCAGGCGTTCTCTACGGGCACTGCTTCGCTAACGTAAAGGCTGCCAGTTTCGATTACAACGTTTCCATAGAAATACTGGTAATAGTAGTTCTCGGAGGCATGGGCAACATCTTCGGATCGATCGCAGCCGCCGTTATACTCAGGGCCCTTCCCGAAATGCTCAGAGGCTTTGAAAATTACCTCATGCTCATATATTCCATAGTGCTCATCATGGTGATGGTACTTTCCAACAACAAGAAGGTCCAGAGCTTCAGGTACATGGTCACAGGAAAACTGAAGAAAAAACTCCGCGAACGAAAAGCGGCGAAACAAGCTCAGAAAGGAGGGGAAATGAATGGCTAACAAAGTAAAACTGGTGCCGGGCAAATCCCCTAACCTTTTCACT
>JAFRWH010000196.1 GCA_017438085.1 Bacillota bacterium | reverse complement strand
GTGGGTCAGTCGGGTTCGGGCAAGTCGACCTGCATGAATATCATCGGCTGCCTGGATGTGCCTACCTCCGGCGAATACTATCTGGACGGCAGGGCGGTCTCCGGCATGAAGAGAGACGAGCTGGCTGCCGTAAGGAACGAGCTTTTAGGCTTTATCTTCCAGCAGTACAATCTGCTCCCCAAGCTGACGCTGCAGGAGAATGTGGAGGTGCCCCTGATGTACGCAGGGGTAAAAGGCAAAGCCCGCCACGACAGAGCCATGGAGGTGCTGCGCTCCGTAGGACTTGAGGACTATATTAAGCACCGTCCCAACGAGCTGTCCGGCGGCCAGCAGCAGAGAGTTTCCATAGCCAGAGCCCTGGTGAATCGTCCTAAGGTGATACTGGCAGACGAACCTACAGGCGCCCTGGATTCAAGGACAGGCCGCGAGGTCCTATCCATACTCCAGCAGCTCCATAAAGAGGGCAATACAGTAGTCCTTATAACCCACGATAATTCTATTGCCGTGCAGGCAGAGCGCATAATCCGCCTTGAGGACGGCCATGTGGTCTTCGATGGCAGGGCGGACGATCCCGACGCCATGAAGACCGGCGACCAGCTGAGGCGGGAAGGCAAGCTCAAGGATGCTGCGCCTTCTCCTGAAGCCGGGGAGGTGAAGCAATGAATTTAGCTGAGACCTTCAGGCTGGCATTCAGCAATATAAGAGCCAGCAAGGTAAGGACCTTCCTCACCATGCTGGGCATAATAATAGGCGTCACCGCCGTAATAGTGATAGAGGGCCTCGGAAACGGCATGGAGATCTACATGCGGGACCAGTTTGCGGTCCTGGGCACCAATACCATCTCCGTCAACCTGATAGGCCGCGGCACTACCCGAAAGGCCACGGTGGATGACATGTATGAGATCGCCTGGGGCAGCCCCTACCTGGACAACGTATCGCCTCCGGTAAGCATGAGCGGCGGCATAAAGGTGGGCAGCGAACGCCACCGCAGCACCTCTGTGCAGGGGGTGTCGGAAGACTATATGCACATGAAGACCATGTCTGTGGCGCTCGGAAGAGGGCTGCGCTACATGGATATAGAGGACCGGAAGACGGTCTGCGTGGTGGGCTCCTATGTTAACAAGACCTACTACAACGGGGCAGCGGTGGGCGATACCATCAAGATAGGCTCCACGAATTTTAAGATAGTGGGCGTGGCCGAGCAGCAGGACGACGATGAAGACCTTTCCGAAGGCGGCAATGACGACTTTGTCTACGTGCCCTATTCAACGGCAACCAGGCTGAACCGCATCGGCACCATAAGCTCCTACACCTTCACCATGGTGGACGAAAACAGCTCCACGCAGGCGGTAGACGAGATAAAGGCCGCTCTCTATAAGATATACAGAGACGACAACGCATATCTGGTCATAAGCATGGTGCAGCTTCTGGACATCATGACCACCATGCTGAACGTAATGATTAAGGTCCTGGCGATAATTGCAGGCATTTCCCTGGTAGTCGGCGGCGTCGGCATCATGAATATAATGCTGGTGAGCGTTACTGAACGCACCAAAGAGATAGGCATACGAAAGGCGCTTGGCGCCAAGGAGAGCGTTATCCTTAAACAGTTCGTCATAGAAGCGGCTATTACGGCGGCTCTGGGCGGGATCGTCGGAATAATAATGGGCTTTGTGGGCTGCCGGGTGGCAACTATCCTTGTGGGCCGCCTGACAGAAGTTGAGATGAGCGTCATTCCTTCATGGGTGTCGGTGCTCAGAGCCTTCGGCATTTCGGCCGGCATTGGAGTGCTCTTCGGCTACCTTCCAGCAAAAAAAGCCGCGGACCTGAATCCAATAGATGCATTAAGATACGAGTAAAAGGGTATTGTCATGAAAACTATTCGAAAGATCACAACTGTGCTGCTTATAGCGGCGCTGATATCCTGCAGCTGCAGTCCCGCCTTTGGAGCGAGCTACAGCGAAGCTGCTGCTCAAGATGTGGTGATGGCGCTTGGCATAATGACAGGCTATTCGGACGGCACCAAGGACCTGCGCCTGGACAAAAATCTGACCCGCGCGCAGCTTGCCAAGATGCTTTCTGCAGCCTCCAGCTTCAGAGAGGGCCTGAGCGAAAACGGTCTGGGTTACGCTCTTTACAAGGATGTGCCGGGCAACCACTGGGCCGGCGAATACATAAAGCTTGCCATAGAACAGGGCTGGATGAGCGGCTATTCGGACGGAAGCTTCAAGCCGGACAATACAGTAAGGCTTGAAGATGCCTGCTCGGCTCTTCTCAAGCTTCTTGGCTATACCACCGTTACCCTCAGCGGTTCCTATCCCATGGCTCAGCTCAACAAGGCATCCCAGCTTGGGATACTGGACGGCGTAAAGTCTGTAAAGGGCGAGTTTTTAACCAGACGGGACTGCATGTACATGTTCTGCAGCGCGCTTTCTGCCAGGACCTACAGCGGACAGACCTATGCAAATCTGCTGGGCTACACCGTGAGCAACGGACAGGTGAACTACAATGCGGTGGTGCTTGACCGCATGGAGGGGCCTTTCATCGCAGGCGCAGGTGACGTTCTGCCTTCTGCCATAGCGAATATCTACCTTAACGGCAAGCTCAGAAGCGGCTCCGGAAGCTACGCTCTTTCAGAGAACGATGTATATTACACAAACGAAAGCATGCAGACCGCATGGGTCTTCAACGAAAAGGTCTCTGGAAAGCTCAGCGCGCTCAGTCCCAGTGAAAGCTCCCCGGCAGCGGCTGTCGTAGCAGGCAGGAGCTACAGCCTGGGCACCGCAGATGCTTCTGCTGCTCTGTCCAGCCTTGGCGGCAGCAAGATAGGCACGACCGTCACCCTGCTCCTTGGCATGGATGGCGTGGCCGTAGGCGTTCTGTCCGGCAGCTCCGTTAATGCAGAGTACACAGGTTTTGTGGCAGCGTCCGCAAAAGGCGCAGGAGATGACGCCGAGCTCGTGGCAACTCTGAGCCTGCTCTGCAGCGATGGCCAGGTGAGAAGCTTTGAGCTGGACCGACCCTCAACCTTCAAGCCCGGACAGCTCGTAAATGTTTCAGTAAGCGGCGACAAGATCACCGCAAAAAGCCTCAATACAAAAAGTCTGAGCGGAACGGTCAGCCGCAGCGGCAGGTCCCTGGATGATTATGATTTCGCAGAAGATATAAAGATAATCGACAGCAACGGCAGCGGCGGCGGGGCAGTCATCGAGCCCGAAAAGCTTGCAGGCGCCGAGCTTATGGGAAGCCAGGTCCGGTACTACATTCAGAACATCAAAGGAGAGATCGAGGAACTTTTCCTTGAAAAAGCAACCGATGTCAACTGGATCTTCGGCCTGATGATAAGCGCAGACAGCCTTACTCTTCCCGGCTCCATCAGCTCCAGCTACACAGCCATCGTCAACGGCGTGCCCAGGCTCTTCAGCTTCAGCGGCGTGGCCTACAGCGTGGATAAGGGCGGCTTCGGATACATAGCGGATGCTTCAGGCACCCCTGTCACCATGAAGCAGCTCACAAAACGCAGCCTTACATCCCTGAACGGCAGCAGCGCCAGAGCGGGCAACATCCGGCTCGATATCGCAGACAACGTGCAGGTATATCTTAAGGATGGCGACTCCTATTACCTTACGGATATAGACAATGTGAGCGTCCAGCGGCACAGGCTCATCGCTTGGTAT
>JAFRWH010000195.1 GCA_017438085.1 Bacillota bacterium | reverse complement strand
GCTTCAAGATACTGCTTCAGCGCGCCAAGCTGCTTCTCCATATCGTGGTATCCGAGCCAGTAGAGTCCGGCCAGTTTATCCAGATCTCCGTCAAAGCGTTTTACTGTCACAGGCTTTGAAGGCGCGATAACAAATACCTCGCCGGAAGCAGCCTTTTTCGCGAGCTTTTCGACCGTCTGGTTGAAATCCTCGTTGGCAGCTCCGACAGCCTTGACAAATTCGGGATATTTCCTGTACATCAGCCCGGTTATTTTTGAGCCTCCGGGCTTTCTGCGGAATTCAAGCTCCCTGGTGCGGACGATGACTATCTTTTCTTCTCCGCATTTCCGTGCCCAGCTGTAGGGGATCTTCTCCGCGCAGCCTCCGTCGAGGTAGGGCACGCCGTCTATCATTACGGGGCGTGAAATGTAGGGGACGCTGGCTGATGCCTGTACAGCCTGGAAGAGGTCGCATTTTCCCTTCTCAAAGTATTCGATCTTCCCTGTCAGCATGTTTGTTGCGGAAACCGCGATCCTGCGCCTTGGGTCGTTAAGCCTTGCCTCGTCCAGAGGGTGCCTTTTCAGAAGCTCGTTGAAAAGATAGGAAAAACCGGTTATCCCGTGGTCTTTAAGAAGGGCGCCCACGCCGCAGTAATTCCTGTCATGGCGGTAGCTGAGGTCTATCCTTGCGCTCCAGCCTATCTGTCCCGAAACATATCCTATGGCAGAGAGCGCGCCTGCGGAAACGCCTGTAACCGTGGAGAAGTTTATGCCTTTCTCCATCAGAAGATCCAGGACTCCTATGGTGTAAAGCCCTTTCCAGCCGCCGCCTTCCAAAACGAGGCAGCCCTTTGTTATCTCATCCGTGGCCCTGCCGGACGGCAGCGAATCGATGTCTTTATAAACTTTGCTCATAAACAGATTATAGCACACAGCCGCATGGTATGTGCTTTAAAAACTTCCGGGGCCGTGATAAAATACAGGTCAGAAAAAACATGGGGGTGAAAGCTATGAAACTTGCTACTGCTCTGTCCGAAAGGGCAGATCTTCAGAGGAGGATCTCCGAGCTTAGCGTGAGGCTCAATAACAACGCAAAGGTCCAGGAGGGCGAAAAGCCTTCTGAGGATCCGAAGGCTCTTCTTAATGAGCTCGACGAATGCCTTGCCAGGCTTGAAGAGCTTGTCGCGCGTATCAACAAGACTAACAACAGCACATTGTCCGGCGGGCAGACCATAACCGACCTGATAGCGCGCAGAGACTGCCTCAAGGAACGCATCAGGATAATGAGAAACTTTCTGGATGCTTCCAGTGAAAAGGTCTCCAGGTATTCAAAGACTGAGATAAAGATCCTGAGCACCGTTGAGGTAAGCAGCCTTCAAAAGCAGGTGGATCAGTACTCAAAGCAGTTGAGAGAAACTGACGAGCTTATCCAGGGGCTGAACTGGACAACAGAACTGCTATAACAATCAGCGGTAGTCTGACAGAGTGGACATGATCTCCCGCGAACGAGAATGGTTCGCAGCTCGGTGGCATGACGGGCGCATGCCCGGGAGTTCGAATCTCCCCTTTTATGCGTATGCCCAGCAATGATACACGCGTAAACAGAGATCGTATTTTTACTACCTATTGTCTATTGTCAGATG
>JAFRWH010000194.1 GCA_017438085.1 Bacillota bacterium | reverse complement strand
GTGAAAAAGCCGCGAAAAACACCGCGCTTTTCAGCCTTTGGACGCGTTTCGTCTCCGGCAGAAGGAAGGACCGTCTCATGCTGGAGCTTTCCGAAAGCCTTGCTTACATACGCAACATCGCCGTGCTTGGGCAGGCAGGGCAGATCAGCGCGGAGCAGCTTTTGTCTGAGCTCTCGGAGTTCGCAAAGCTGCTGAGTCCGGTCTTTTCAGGCATGGCCGTAAGCCTTCGTCAGGGCGAAAAAAGCAAAGCGGCGGAAGCACTTTACGAAGCTCTCGGAGAAAGCAGTGCAAGGGATATCGGCAGCTTTCTTGCATCATGGGAGGACATCCCGCCGGCGGAGCTCATCCAGAGCATAGATCTTTACCGCTCCGGAATTATCGAGGCGCGTCTCACAAAGCAGCGCAGAAAAGATGAGGTCATCTCTGATCTTGTGTACTTTCCGGTGGTCTTGAACTGCATGGTCGTGCTGCTGAATTTTCTCTACGTGGCGTACTTTCTGCAGCAGAAAGAGCTCCTTTCATTCTTCTTTTAGCACGGATTTAGGATAGTTTTTATTATGGGAGACAGTCATGAAACAACTGATAGTTATGATAGCTATGATAATCCTGGGCATAGCGATTGGGGCCCTTATCATGGGCTTTTCTTCGACCGCAGAGAGCATCAAAGACAAAACAGACCAGAAGATAGAACAGAGCCTTGACGGCTGGCTTTCCGGCGGGGCAGGGACCTCATATCCCGGTCTTGCCTGATCTGTCGATTCTTTTCAGTCTGGGTAATATCAACTGACATATGGAACCAGCTGGCCCCCAGATAAGTCATTAAACAAACCTTGACAGGGAGGAATGTCATGAAACAGCTGATAGTAACGGCAGCCCTTATAATGCTGGGGCTCGCCATCTTCGGCATGATCGCAGGCAGCGAAGACAGCCTGTATTCCACAGTGCGCGGTGTCTGGGAAAAACAGGCTGAGCACAGGCTTCTTACAGACGATCCGCCAATGTAGGAGAGCAGAATATGAAACAGTTCATAGTACTTGCGGCAGCGCTTCCGCTCCTGCTCCTTTTTATGGTGCAGTTTGCCGCAGACCAGCAGTATTCTCTTGCGGTCTCTGCCGTGGATGACGCGGTCTATGCGGCAAAGGAGATGGCAAAGCAAAAAGGCTGCTTTACAGAGGATATAATGCAGTGGCTAAGGGAAGAGATCGCAGGGAAGATCAGAGGCGTTGAGCCTTCGGAAATCATAATAGGGTCTGCCACGGATACCTCTCCGGTCTACAGGATGGGGAGCGTTCCGGACGGAAACGGCCTCATAAGGTACCAGGTCAGCGTTCCGATGAGGGGTTTTTCCGCCGGCAGCAGCCTTCTTGGGGTCCGCGATGACGGCCGTACCAGATACTACGTCACCGACTCATACGTCCCCAGCGAGCTCTTACCATAGTATATGAACATCCATAGTTCACAGGGGCGTGGGCAGTCTATAACGTGATATAAAGCATAAAGGGTGATCGGATGGATACGTTTATGGTCGTGGTGGCGCTGGTGCTGGTATTTTGCT
>JAFRWH010000193.1 GCA_017438085.1 Bacillota bacterium | reverse complement strand
TATCTACTGAAAGTTAATGTATATTCGGTACGATCATAGTAAACGTTTACTACAGCAGTTCCTTCAGTATTGATGGTAACATTCTGATCAAAACGAACAAGATGGAAACCAGTATATTGTTTATTTTGATTATTGACTCTGGCATAACTGTTATTATTACCGGTTCCATTCTGCGCTACAACAGTATTGATTGTACTATTAACATTTCCTTCCAAAGTAACAGATTCTTTAAAGTCGTAACCATCTAGAGAAATGTTTTGCAGCCAGATAAGGACTGAATACTCTGCTCGAGTTTGTGCGATCCACTTAGCATAGATTGTTTTGCCTTCAGTAAGTTCATGACCAAATTCAAACTGAGCACCTGTGCAGGCAGCATTTTCATACCAACCACCAAAGGTGTAACCAAACCTGACCATTTCACTGTCTTCACATGGTTTAACTGTAACATCTCCGGAATGGACGAACTGTGGTGCATTATATGTACCACCCTTACCATTCTCATCGAATACGAGCCATCGTCCATAAGGTTCATAAACAGAGAAAGTCACATCTCCGGTAATCGTCACTGAATCACCATTCTTATAAAGATGGCCTTCCTCATATCCGACTATGTTGGACTTACCTTCAGCAACATGCCAACCTTCAAAGTTCTGTTCACTTGTTTCAGGTGTGTATCCCATGTTGACAATATACTGCGCCTGATTTGTATTTGCCCAGTCAGGAATCTCTACTGTTTCTGAACCCTGAGATGTACCGACTTCATCGATATAGTCGAGCTTATACTGGGTATATACTGCTGCATAATAAGTAATGCTGGTATCCTCAGTTATTGCAGCTGCTGAAGTCATTGCATCTGTACGGACCTGGGCAATGGACTTTAGGACTGAACTGGATGTATATTCCTCGTCAGTTGTCCAACCCTTGAAGACTTTTGTCCCAAGATTTTCTACACCTGGATCATAAATGATCTTTTCAACTTCTTCTGCTGTATCTGCAGCCTTTACTATTGCAACTACACCATCAGCTGAACCATTCATAAAGGTTATGGTCAATCTGGGTGTCACACTCGCAATAACTGCATATACTGAGAAGCTCTTCGCATCGAAGGTGATGGTGCTGCCATCAATGACTACGTTGTTGACCTTGCTGTAACTGCCATCATCATTGATGTGCCAAACAGTGATATCACTGCCTGCATCTACTGCTTCACCGATCATTTCATTGGAGATGCTTACCGTTACAGGCTTGCCGCGGTCGGGTTGCACTTCTTCGCCGTCCAGGTCCAGAGTGATGTCGTAGGCCATGATGGCGTTGTCAGCGATCGCTTCGGGAAGCTCACCCTTGTACTCGCTAATGGTTGCTTCGGTGCCTTCGGGCAGGAAGCCTTCCATGAAGAAGTTGGTGAGCACCTTCATGTCGGTAAATACAGTCTTCTCACCGTGGTTGAAGAGAAAGTCCCAAACCACGCCTACGAACTTGAACAGCCCATGATAATCGTCGGTCTTGAAGGTCTGCTTGAAGGAGTACTGGTACTCCCAGGGACCCTTCTGTCCGCGCTTGATAGCGGGTTCTGTCGGTTTGATCGCTACACCGGTAGCTTCAACAGCTTCGCCTGTGGTCTCCACTGCTTCGCCGCTGGTGATCGCTTCACCACTGGTCTCGATCGCACCCTCAGAAGTCTGATTTTCGATCGCATCGGAGCTTGTCAGCTCTTCGACAGCGGGCTCGCTTGTCTCGATCGCAGCCTCAGAAGTCTGATCCTCGATTGCTTCAGAAGAAGTTACTTCCTCGATTGCAGGCTCGGATGTCTCGCCCTCGACTGCAGGCTCAGAAGTCTGCTCTTCTACTGCATCGGTGGTTGTTACAACTTCAACTGCATCAGAAGTAGTAACAGCTTCGATTGCTTCGGAGCTTGTCTCTTCCTCGATCACCTCGGGAGTGGTCTCCACAGCAGGCTCGCTGGTCTGAACGTCAACATCCCCGTCAGCGTTTGCTGCGGGTGTGGTGAGTTCTTCGCTTACGGTCTCGGCGGCATTTGCCTTGGCGGGATCTTCATTATTATCCACCACGTCAGTGCCATCCTGACCGTCTTCATTTGTCTGGTCTCCAGACTCGGTCAGCGCGGGACCAGATACTGCATCTGATTCCTTGCCATCCTCCTCGGAGCCCTTGTTCTCATCGGGAACAAGATCTTCAGCTTCGGGCTGCTTGTCCTCTCCGTCCTTGCCGGCCTCTGCATTAGCAGGATCATCATTGTCCGCTATTGCAGTCTCGGAGACATTTTCATCCTCCGTTTTCTGGCCGTCGGTAAGAGCGGCATCGCCGTCCTCGCCTTCTTCTGTCTTGTCAGCCTCATCGATGCTCTTCAGAGTATCGTCAGCTTCATCTTCAGCTGCCGGTTCCTCTGCATCTTCCGGTTTGAGAGTAACGGTGTAGACGGGAGCATCAGTCTCGTCTCCACTGCCGCCTTGCGAGTCGCCTTCTACGGCCTCCTCGATTCCGGTGGCGCCGCCTGGTTCAGCGGCATCGTTAGCCTCAGTTACGGGCTTGGCATCTTTTTCAGCCGAAACTACCTGCGCAGGATCTGCGTCTGCAAATATCCTGGGAGTTCCCGCGGATACTGAAGAGCAGAACATGGCAAGAGCAAGACAGAGAGAAAGAATCTTTCTTCCGACTTGATGTTTCGAATAGTGTTTTGCCATTTCTTCACACCTCATAGAAATAAAAAAGTAATTAATAATTTAGCAATTAATGCCATAATGCATAAAATCTGCATCATGAGCCTATTGTCCATGATCAATATAACAAACACATTCAATAAAGTAAAGGACAAAAAAATCACAAAATGAACACGGAAAAACCTTTAAATGCCTATTTTTATAATGATATTAACATAAAAAAAGCTGTTCATTCACCAAAATGGTTAAACAGCTTTTTTACAATAATATAATATTTTTTTTAGTGATTTAGAGCGCTAAATTGGATATTAAGGGTTCGCCCTCTTGTATGCATCAAGCAGTCCCTGAAGATCCTCCGCCAGCTTTGAAACTGTCTCATCCACGGTCTGACCGTTGGCCAGCATGTCAGAGCAGTCGTTCATAATAGCATAGTAGAAATCTGTTGACGGACCGACTGTTACGCTTCTCATGTCCGAAGGCGTCTTGGACAGTTGTTCGGGGCCTACAGCAAACTGAGGCATGGAGCTGAGCAGCGACTTATATGCAGCGCTGTCCGCAGCCGCTTTATTAGCCGGAATGTATCCGGTGTTGACTGCGAAATCAGCCTGCACGTCTTCCCCTGTCATGTACTTGACGAAATCCCAGGCGGCTTCCATTTTAAGCTGGTCTTCACTGTCGAACATGGCCAGGAAGGAGCCGGAAACTGTAGCGCCGTGAGCCGCATTGCTGCTGACTCTCAGGTAAGGCGCAGCGCCTACTTCAAAGGAGCCGCCAACCTTATCCAGCACGCTCTTTATGTTAGAAGAACTGCTCGTAAAGATGGCCACCTGCCCTGCCACAAAGTTTGATGTGGAGAGCGCATCGTTGGTAAGTGCGCCATTGTCATACAGAGCTTTCCATTCGCTCAGGAAGGTCTTGAGGGCACCGTTGTCCACGCATTCCAGTTTATCCGCAGTACCATCGGAGCCGTTGCGTTCGTTCACCACATAGCTTCCCAGCTGACCCAGCCAGTTTGCCAGAGTCGGTGTGTTGGGTACTGTGCCGATAACGGGAACATCTATCTTGTTAGCCTTGAAGTCTTCGCTCAGGCGGATAAGATCCGCAAAAGTGTCCGGGCAGTGATCCCAGCCGGCTTTCGCCAGCAGATCCTTATTATAATAAGTGATCGTGGTGGATGTGGCAAAAGGCAGGCCAAGCTGAGCACCCGAGAACTGCCAGTTTCCAAGAGCCGCATCAAGATACTGGTCCATTACAGGATCTTCGAAAGCCTTTTCCGCCTCATCTGCAGTAAATGCCTTGCCGGAATTGAAGTAATTGACCTTGCCGGTAGCATCCATCTGCATCACATCCGGAAGCTCGCTGTAGTTTTCAGCGGAGAGAATGGACTTCAGCATGGTTGTGGCATCGGAATACTGACCCTGATATACCGCATTAACGGTAACCTGTTTTCCGTTATTCTTATTGTATTCTTCCACATACTTGTCCATCAGCTGGCCCTGAGCATCAGACGCACAGTGCCAGTAAGTGATGGTAACGGGCTCGCTGCCAAGTTTGGACACAAAGCCTTCCGGTTCGGGCGGCTTTACCTCTCCCTGCTCCTCCTGTTTTCCTCCGCATGCAGCCACTCCCAGCACCAGCGCCAAAGCGAGCAGTAATGATAAGATCTTTTTCATGTTTTACCTCCAAAATCGTTTTCGGACGGCACTTCGATTCACAATATAAATGCCCTGCTATAAAACAGGGCAACAATGCAAAAGTCTATATGCCTCTCCCATCCAGACTATACTGTCGGCTCCGGAATCTCAACGGATCGGCGCCATCGGCAGAAATCATTGACCATGATATGCGGCCACTTATCTGCTCTGGCGTTCGCGGGCTTTACCGCCGGTGGGGAATCTCACCCCGCCCTGAAGTTTTATTAACGCATATAATTTACTACTATAAGGCTATAAAGTAAAGGGGTATGAAAAAAACATGCCAATTTACATCAGACCGGAAATCCACACAGTTCAGGCGACCCCATCCATCCGGCGCCTACCCTACCAGAGCGCCGTCCAGTCCGTTCTTCCTCAAGCTCCGGCGCATTATGATAAACAGCACAAGAGACGGGATCAGGGAAATGCACACGCCGGCCAGCACCAGCCAGTAATTCTCGTCTTCCCAGGAATTGAGCTTGGTGATGCCTACCATAATAGTGCGCATCTGAGGGGCGCTGGCAGTCACCAGCAGCGGCCACAGATAGCTATTCCACATGGTTATGAAACCCTGCACGAAAAGGGTCACCAGCACAGGCCTGCACACAGGAAGCAGCACCCGGAATATATAGCCTATATCCCCGTAGCCATCAAGCTCTGCCGCTTCCTTCAGTTCTTTGGGGACCGACATGAAGCGCTGGCGCAGCATGAACATCTGACTTGCGCCTACAAAGCTGACTATCATCATGCCAAGGTAGCTGTTCAGAAGATGCATGCGGGATACGGTAATGTAATTTGTGGTGATCAGCACATCCCCGGGCAGCATCATGGTGCCAAGGACCAGGAAAAACAGAAAACGCTTGAAACGGAATTCATAATATGCAAAGGCGTAAGCCGCCAGCACGGCAAAACTGAGCCTTACCAGCGTCCCGAAAAAGGCTACGATGAACGAATTGCCCATGTAGCGTATAAGATCCGCCCGTTCCAGGGCATCCCTGAAATTATCCAGATTGCCAAAGCTTCCGGGAAGCAGCGCAGGCGTATTGAACTCTGCGGGTGTCTTGAAAGCGCCGCAGACGCAGTAGATTATCGGGAAGATAAGCACAAGCCCAAGCAGGATCGCAATAGCGCTTACCAGTATATCGGCAATGCGTTCCCTGGTCTTGAGTCCCAGCCCCTGACCAGGCCGTTCCTGCGTACCGGACGATATTGAATTTGAAGATCTTCCGGCCATCATTGATAATGCACCC
>JAFRWH010000192.1 GCA_017438085.1 Bacillota bacterium | reverse complement strand
TCCTTCCCCGGCGGTCTGGCGGCTATTCGCGCATTGAGCAAGAATAAGGACGCAATCAGCGCTTTTGAGGATTTCCAAGAGAAATACCAGAAAGCGCTTGAAGCAGAACAGGAATTCGACGATCTTCTCAGAAGGGATCTCTGTTCTGAAACCGATGACTGGGTAGAGCGAGAAACGGCGTTCTGCCAGTACCTGTTAGAGCAACCAGCCTCTTTGAAAGACTGGGGGCTCTATAACCAGGTCCGGCAGGAGTGCATTAACGTTGGCCTCCAGCCCGTTGTCGAT
Organism: Bacillota bacterium; assembly: GCA_017438085.1. Next base: position 2,658 of record JAFRWH010000192.1, on the reverse strand, counting down.
GCTTACGAAAATGGACTGGAAGCAAAATATCTGGTGCCTGCCTATAAGAAGGGTCTTTACTATGCTCTGATTACCGAGATCATCAGCACCGATGATATTTTAAGCAGCTTTTCAGGCGTCACATTCAATGAATCAATCCAGCAGTTCAAGCGCCTGGACGATAATATGCTTCAGCAGACAAAGAGCGAGATCTTCTATCTGCTGGCATCCCGTGTACCGACTTCCTGGGATTCTCCAGCGGTTGGCATGGAACTCAATCTGCTTCGAAAAGCAATTGGCAGCAACGCGAGAGGTATGTCGATTCGGGCATTGTTTGAGCGGATTCCGCATATCCTGCAGGAGCTTTGCCCGTGCATGCTGATGAGCCCCAACTCGGTGGCGCAGTATTTGGCACAGGATAATAATCTGTTCGATGTCGTGATCTTTGATGAAGCATCACAGCTTCCGACATGTAAAGCCATTGGTGCACTTGCAAGAGCAAAGGACGCTGTTATCGTTGGCGATCCGAAGCAGATGCCGCCCACCTCTTTCTTTGCTGGCGGCGGCCCGAACGTTGATGACCTGGCTCTGGATGATTTGGACAGCATTCTTGATGATGCCCTTGCGCTTGGCATACCTTCTCAGCATTTGCAGTGGCATTACCGCAGCACGCATGAGAGCCTCATAGCGTTCAGCAATAACCAGTTCTACGACAATAAGATGTACACATTCCCGTCTGCAAACGACAGGGAGCGTCATGTGACAGCTGTTCATGTGGATGGTGTGTATAAGAACAGCACGAACATTAAAGAAGCTGAGGCTGTTGTGGCTGAAATCGTTCGGAGATTCCATGATCCGAAGCTGAGGAAGCAGTCAATCGGTGTGGTTACATTCAACGTCAAGCAGCAGGCTCTGATTGAGAACCTGCTTGCCAAGCAGTTCCAGACGGATCCCAAGCTTGATGCCTGGGCAAATGGCGGAGAGGACCCGCTTTTCGTCAAGAACCTCGAGAATGTCCAAGGCGATGAACGAGATGTCATCCTGTTCTCCATTGGATATGGCCCGGATGAAAAAGGCCGGATTTCGATGAATTTCGGCCCGATCAACCAGGCTGGTGGTGGAAAACGACTGAATGTCGCTTTCTCCCGTGCTCGTGTGACGATGACAATCTTCTCCAGCATCTACTCAACGGATATCAAGATAACCGAGAATTCTCCGGATGGTCTCGTGGCATTCAGAGACTTCCTGAAGTTTGCAGAAGGCCATGATCTGAATCCCGAAACAGCCGAATCAGCAGCATCCAAATATGCTAAGGCCGGTATTCTGAACAGTATCATCCGCACCATTACAGAAAACGGATTCCAGTGCGTACCTATGGTTGGCCATTCGGACTTCCATATTGATATCGCGGTTGTGGATCCCTATGAACCTACAAAGTACCTGATGGGAATTCTTCTGGATGGCGAAGGCTATCGGCAGACCACGAATACCAGAGATCGTGAAGTGGCTCAGATTGGCGTTCTGAAGAACCTTGGCTGGGCACTGCACAGGATCTGGACGATAGACTGGTGGGATAACCGGGAGAAGGAACTGAAGAAGCTGGTGGCCATGCTGGAGAAGCTGAAGGCTGAGTCTCAGAAGAAACACGAAGCAGAATCTGTCTCCGAAGAAGATAAAGCAGCTGCGGAGGCAAAGCGTGAAGCGGAAGCAAAAGCGCTGAAGGCAGAACTTGAAAAACAGGCCGCAGAGGTTATTGCCGATGATCAGGCAGCTGCAAAAGAAGAAAAGCAAGTCCATGTCGTAGCCGATTCTCCTGCCGTTACCATTGCAAAGACGGATGTTGCAGCTGATCCGAACACCGCTCAAACTGCAGCACCGGCTGTTGATACGGATTCTCTCAAGTCCTTGTTAGATCAACTGAAAGCTGTAAATGCCGAAGTCATAGATAAGAGAGAAAACGGCGGAGCTCTTTGGATTATCGGAGGGAAAGATCTGAATCCGATTATTCGTGAATTCAAGAAGCTCGGTGTGCATTTCATCTTCAAGGCCGGTGGCGGAAAAGCAACTGGCGGCAGAGATGGCTGGTGGGCAAGAACCGACATTGTGTTGCCGACAGACAGCGCAAGTGCCGAAATCGTAGAAGAAAAGAAGGAAAACGTGCCTGCTGAAGCAGCTCCTGCAAATACAGCTGCGGCACAGCAGCTGGTTGCAGAGCCTAAAGAGGAGCCGGTAAAAGCCAAGCCTGAGGAAGCAGCTCAACCGGCTGAGGGTGAAAGCTCGGCAGCAACAGGTGCGGCGGAACACCCTGTGATTACTCCTGTTCCGTACACTTACGCTGAATTGCCAGAGGATAAGATGAGCCCTGCCGACTACGCTGCAGCAAGCAACAAAGCAGAAATCGGAAACCGTGCTTTGGCAATTGTTCAGGCGGAAGCGCCGATTCTCAGGGATGTTCTGATCCGTAAGGTTATGGCATCCTTTGGCGTCAATAAGAGTGCGGCTGTTCTCGATGCAACAGAGAAAGCCCTTAAGGCGGTAAAGATCAAATCGACCAAGCAGAAAGGCATTGTCTTCTGCTGGGCTCCGGACCAGGATCCCAAGGCATATTATGGCCTGCGTGTAAGCAATGACCGTTCGGGCGATGAGATTTGTCCTCAGGAGCTTTGCAATGCCGTTATC
>JAFRWH010000191.1 GCA_017438085.1 Bacillota bacterium | reverse complement strand
ATGATGCTGTCGCAGCCGTAGATGTATGCATCTTTAATGAGACCCGGCTTCTGCGCATTCATAAACATCATAGTACGGCGCAGACGGAATCTTTCCGGTTTCGGTCTGGGTATCATCTGATCACACCTCCCCAGGGAATGTTGGCATCAGAAGCGTCGCAGCTGCGGAAGACCGCGCATTCTACGCGAGCCTTTATAGTGCAGTCCAAAGCGCCCTTATCCACCACGGTCACCCGGGCATTCTGAACACCCAGGCGTTCAAGAGTTTCCAGCACAGTAGCCCTGATCTGGCGGCCGTACTGGTTCATGACGCTGCTTTCCAGGCTCAGTTCTATCCCGCTGTCAGCGGGTTCCACAGAGACCTGCGCGTCACTTGATTCCAGTGTCCCGGCTATTGCCGGCTTTTTTATTACCAAGAGACATTCCTCCTTTTATAAAAACAGTTTTCTATAAAAAATAAAATGAGTTAAGGTAATTTTACCATTGCGCATTTAAGCTATCAATATTTTTCTATATACCTATCATTTTCTTTTATAGTTATTGCTGCACTATATGATATAGTGTTTTCCATATAAAATAGACGGCTGATATCAACCGTCCTTTTCTATGGTAAACCTGATTAGTTTTATATCTTCGGGGCTCATGCTGCAAAAAGTATGAAACCCACCGTATTTATCGCAAAATTGGCGAACATGTGCACCAGCCATGAGAGCCAGATGCTTCCGCCGGGTTCATCGAAGCGGTCGAATATAAGGCCGCCTGCAAATAATCCTGTCAGCGCCAGAGCCGTGACTGCCGGCTCGAACCAGCCTATCATCATGGCAATGTGGTATGCCGCGAATGCAAAAGCGCTGAATCCATAGGCAAAAGCGCGTCCGGACAGAGCTTTCAGGTTCAGAAACGCGAAACCTCTGAAGAAGAACTCCTCCAGCAGCGAATTGATGAAAGAAATGTAAAGCGAGACCCAAAGAAAATTGTTTCTTGCGACCCCGGTCTGAGCGGTCAGCGCAGTCGTAAGGGCTGAAAAATCGAAGATATTCCTGAACACAAAATAAGCCCCGAGTATTAACTCATAAACAGCTGCGCCCAAAGCCAGAGCGGTCAGAAAGCCTCTTTTATCCGCATGAAACAGGCTGCGTATACTGAAGTCCGTATCAAGCTTTGAATAAATAAACGGAAGCCCCAGAAACAGCACCAGCTTTAAAGCTGACTTGACCACATAACCCGGTCTCAGCACCGCATCCACATAGCCCATGCAAAAACAGGCAAGGACCACCATTATGACGATCCATGCCTGTTTCTTCTTCATCGGAATGCTCCTTTCAGCGGGAACTGCTACCGCGTAAAAACGAGCTCAGCAGCAGTCCCGTTCATTGAAACTATTTCTCAACAGCTGCGTAACCTGCCTTGTAGGCATTCACATTCAGCTCGATAAACTTGGGAGGAACAGTCTCTTTGATTACTTCTTCCCAGTCGCAGACATCCTCCATGCCGAGAGCCTTCACCATAGCGCCGAAGAGCACTATGTTCATGCATCTTGAGGTGCCGAGGCCTTCTGCGATCTCAGCCGCCTTAATGGCGTGGGTCTCGAAGTGGCTCTGAAGAGCCTCAAGGCAGCCCTCGGGATATGTAGCAAGGCCTGCAGCTATTGAAGAGCTGGCCATTTCATAATCGTTTACAACAACGATACCGCCGGGCTTGAGGAAGTCCGCATAGCGAACCGCCTCCATCTTTTCGAAAGACACGATAATGTCCGCAGCGCCCTTGCCGATGACGGGAGAGTTTACCTTATCGCCCCAGTGCACCTGGGTGGAAACGCTGCCGCCGCGCTGGCTCATGCCGTGGACCTCGCTCATCTTGACATCGTAACTGGCCTTCATGAGACCGTTGACCAGTACCTTTGCGGTCAGGATAGCGCCCTGTCCGCCTACACCTACTAAAAGTGCGGATCTGTTATTAGACATGTTCGCTTACTCCTTTCTGGAAATGGCGCCCATCGGGCAGACCTGAGCGCATACTGTGCAGCCCACGCACTGGGATGCATCTATGTGAGCCTTACCGTTCTCGACAGTGACTGCTGGGCAGCCAACCTTGAGGCACATCTTGCAGCCCACGCATTTGTCTGTATCGACCACGCAGGTGCTGAAGTTATGCTTGATGCGCTTTATAAGAACGCAGGGTCTGCGGCAGATGATGGCAGCCTTTTCTTCGGAAGCCAGAGCATCCTGCACAGCCTTCTCCATAGCCTTAAGATCCTGAGGATCCACGATGATGATATTCTTGAAGCCGTAAGCGGCAAGAACGTCCTCGATCTTAATGCGTTCGGCTATATCTCCCTGCAGAGTGTAGCCGGAGCCGGGGTTGTCCTGATGGCCGGTCATGCCGGTGATGGAGTTGTCCAGAACCACTGGGATAAGATTTCCCTTGTTGTAGGATATCTCTGCAGCGCCTGTCATGCCGCTGTGGAAGAAGGTGGAGTCGCCCACCACGCCGAAGACCTTTTTGTCGGTCTGGCCGGAGAGCTCAAAAGCCTTGGCAAAGCCCATGGCGATGGAGAAGCCGCCGCCCATGCAGACTACTGAATCCACTGCGGAAAGCGGTGCAGAGCCGCCCAGGGTGTAGCAGCCGATGTCGCCTGCCACCACGTAATCCTTGTGCTTGGTGTCTCCCATCATCTCAAAGGCCTTGGACATGCCCTGGGCAACGGAGAATCCTCCGCCCATGCATACGCAGGAGTCCATGGCGGACAGAGGAGCGGAAGCTCCCAGAGTGTAGCATCCGATGTCTCCGCAGATGACGTAGTCCTTCTTCTTGGAGAGGACGTAGAACAGGCCTCTGTGGGGGCAGCCGGGGCAGAGAGCGGGAGGACGGGGAACGGCCTGAACGGGCACGTTCTTGAACTCGGTCTGTTCACCAAATACCCTGCTCTTCACCAGTTCGGGGTTGAGCTCGTACATGTTGCCGATGAGGTCCTTGCCGACGCACTCGATGCCGGCGGCCTTGATCTGCTCCTCCATGAAGGGCTCCAGCTCTTCGATGACGTAGAGCTTGTCCACCTTGGAGGCGAAATCCTTTACCAGCTCCATGGGCATGGGGTTGGTGAGGCCCAGCTTAAGGAAGGAGGTGTCTTCGGGGAAGGCTTCCTTGGCGTACTGATAGGCGATGGACGCGGTGACCACGCCGATCTTAGTTCCGTTCATCTCGACCCTGTTCAGGGGGCAGGTGTTGGCGTATTCCTCCAGGAGCCTGAGGTTGGCCTCCAGCTTGGCGTGGTTCCTGTAGGCGTTGGCAGGAGTGCTGACGAACTTGGCTGCGTTCCTCTTGTATTCGGGGGGCTGATGCTCTTCCCTTTCGCCGAACTCGACCAGGCTCTTGCTGTGGCAGACCCTGGTGGTCATCCTGAAGAGGACGGGAACGTCGAACTTCTCGGAGATGTCGTAGGCATACTTCATGAAGTCCTTGCATTCCTGGCTGTCGGAGGGCTCCACGCAGGCCAGCTTGGCCGCTCTGGCGTAGTACCTGTTGTCCTGCTCGTTCTGGGAGGAATGCATGGAGGGGTCGTCGCCGCTGACGATGACGAATCCGCCTCCGACACCGTTGTAGGCCGCGGTGAATATCGGGTCCGCAGCAACGTTGACGCCGACGTGCTTCATAGCGGTGAGGGATCTTACTCCCGCGATGGATGCGCCGTAGGCGACCTCAGCCGCTACCTTTTCATTGGGAGCCCATTCGCAGTAGAGCTCGCCCTTATACTTGGGCAGCTCTTCGAAAATCTCGGTGCTTGGAGTTCCCGGATAAGCCGCGCCCACCTTAAGGCCCGCTTCGTAGGCGCCGCGGGCTGCGGCTTCGTTTCCTGACATGAGATGCTTCATTGTTCTACCTTTCTGCT
>JAFRWH010000190.1 GCA_017438085.1 Bacillota bacterium | reverse complement strand
GGAAGGTGTTCTGCAAAAGAATGCCGTCATCTCCGAAGGAGTCCTCGTGCATGTGGATATCTATGAAGCCGGGAGTAACCATGTGGCCCTTTGCATCCACCACAAGATCTGCCTCAGGCTCTTCCTCAGTGAGCCCGACTATCTTTCCGTCCTCTGCCAGCAGGTTTGCAAAAGCGTCGAGCTTCTGCGAAGGATCTATTATCCGCCCGTTTTTTATCAGTGTTTTCATAACTTGGCTCTAACCTCCATCATCCTGTCACGCAGCATGGCTGCGCGTTCGAACTGCAGATCCTTGGCGGCGGCTTTCATTTCCTTCTCCAGCTTGGCTGCATAATCCTTCAGCTCGCCCTTGGTAAGCTCCAGCAGATTCTTTCCGCCCAGCTCGTCCAGCGGCGCCTCCACCTTCCTTGTGACCTCGATGATGTCCCTGACTGACTTTTTGATGGTCTCCGGAGTGATGCCGTGCTCCTTGTTATAGGCCTCCTGCACCTCCCTGCGGCGGGCAGTCTCATCGATGGCCACCTGCATGGCGTGACTGATGCTGTCAGCGTACATAATCACGTGACCCTCGGCGTTGCGCGATGCGCGGCCTATGGTCTGTATCAGCGAAGTCTCTGTCCTTAAGAAACCTTCTTTATCCGCATCGAGTATGGCCACAAGAGACACCTCCGGCAGGTCCAGACCCTCTCTTAACAGGTTGATGCCCACCAGCGTGTCGAAGACTCCCAGGCGCAGATCCCGCAGGATCTCGTTTCTCTCCAGAGTGTCCACATCCGAGTGCATATAGCGCACCTTCAGCCCGGCGCCCTTAAGGTAATCAGTAAGGCTCTCGGCCATTTTCTTGGTAAGAGTCGTAACCAGTACGCGGTAGCCCTTGGCTATCTCCTTGTGTATCTCCCCTATCAGATGGTCAACCTGCCCTTCTGTCGGGACCACGGTTATGGGGGGATCCAGAAGACCGGTGGGCCTTATCAGCTGCTGTGCGCTGATGCCCCCGCTCACCTCTTTTTCGTAGTCCGCAGGAGTTGCGGAAACATAGATCAGCTGGTTGACTTTTTTGTTGAATTCCTCAAAGCGCAGCGGTCTGTTGTCCAGAGCCGAAGGCAGTCTGAAGCCGTACTCCACCAGAGTCGTCTTGCGGCTCCTGTCACCGTTTGCCATTGCCCTCAGCTGTGGCAGCATGGCGTGGGACTCGTCGATTATTACAAGGGAATCATCCGGGAAATAGTCCAGCAGAGTGAAAGGCGTCGCCCCCGGCGGATTGCCCGCCAGATGCCTCGAATAGTTCTCTATGCCCTTGCAGGAGCCGATCTCCCGCAGCATCTCAAGGTCGTAGCGGGTGCGCTGTTCAAGGCGCTGAGCCTCCAGCAGCTTGCCCCTGTCCCTGAGCCACACCAGACGCTCCTCCAGCTCCTCTTCTATTGTGACCAGAGCCCTTGCCATATTCTCGGGGCTCGTGGCATAGAGGGATGCAGGGAAGATGGCTACGTGATTTCTGATGCTTGTGATCTCCCCCGTAACCGGGTTCATGTCCTTTATGGACTCCACTTCGTCTCCGAAAAGCTCTATCCTTACGGCGGATTCGGAGCCTGCAGGGATGATGTCGATGATGTCGCCTCTGACGCGGAAGGTGCCACGCTCAAAGCCCATGTCGTTTCTGGTGTACTGTATATCCGTCAGCTTTCTGAGTATCTCGTTGCGGCTTTTCTGCTGACCCGGCCGTAGGGACAGCATCTGGTTCTTGTAGTCCACAGGGCTGCCCAGACCGTAGATGCAGGATACGGAAGCCACGATTATGACGTCGCGGCGCTCCGCAAGAGACGCAGTGGCCGAATAGCGCAGGCGGTCTATTTCCTGGTTGATGTCCGAGTCTTTTTCGATGTATGTGTCAGTCGAGGGCACATAAGCCTCAGGCTGGTAGTAATCGTAATAGGAAATAAAATACTCCACGGCATTTTCCGGGAAGAATTCCTTGAATTCACCGCAGAGCTGGGCCGCGAGGGTCTTGTTGTGGGAGATGACCAGCGTGGGACGGTTCACCTGAGCGATTACGTTGGCCATGGTGAAGGTCTTTCCGGAGCCGGTGACGCCCAGCAGGGTCTGGTGCCGTTTGCCGCTCTCGATGCCATCCACCAGCCGCCTTACAGCCTCCGGCTGGTCTCCCATCATTTTAAAATCTGATACTAATTTGAATCTATCCATTGAATTATGACAATTTATCTGTATTTGCTCATGATAAGGCTCATCAGCGCAGCATTACTCATTGATTATCTCGTATAGCTCTGATGCTCCGTCTTTTGTCACATGCTCGGGAGTGGAAAGGACCTTGACCTTCAGCTCGGATGTGCCGAATCTGATCATCACTATATCCCCCGCGGACACCTGCGCCCCGGGTTTTACCTGCTTGTCATTTATGAAGATCCTAGCCTCCTCGCAGGCATCGTGAGCCACAGTGCGGCGCTTTATCAGCCTTGAGACCTTAAGATATTTATCTATACGCATTCATTACCTCCATATGCTGTGTCAAAATTAATATATTTTATCACAACAGAGCATTCATTAACAGTCAAATCGCAAAAAGCATTGACAAGCCGTTTTAGAGTATGCTGAATGGTCTCCCGCAGGAACTCTATACAGCCGCGCGATCTCTTAAGTCTGTTTCACGATAAAGGCAGAGGTCTGAGGCGCATTTGCTGAGGCTGCGTCGTTAAGCACGATATGTTCGAGCGTCGCGCGCGGCATGGCGGGACGGTCCGCCATAGCGAGGGCCGTTAAGCCGGGTGCCGACAGTAGGCACCCGGTGCGTTCCCGAGCGTGCCGAAGCAGCGACGAACAGATCGATTGCTTAGCAGCAGACGAAGCCTTGCGCTGATGGCCTCTGCCTTATCGGACTAAATGACATTTGAGAAGCTTCTGTTTGGCATATGATTTTGAGGGGTGACGTAAGAAGAGCACCCGTGCGCTGAGCAAAAGCGAAGTGCATGGGAGGATGCCTTACGCAGCACCGAGTCCTGCGGGAGCCCCGTCAAATTATTCTCTGAATATGATAAACAGAAATCTCCCCAATATCACTGCATAACAAAAGAGAGACCCGAAGGTCTCTCCTTAATTGCTTTCAGATTGCTATTACTTGTTTACAGCATCCTTGAATGCCTTGCCAGCCTTGAATACGGGTGCATTGGAAGCAGGGATTTCCACAACTTCACCCTTCTTCTGGGGATTTCTGCCAGTGCGAGCCTTGCGCTCTCTGACTTCGAAAGTACCAAAACCAACGAGCTGTACCTTGCCCTTGTTGGCGAGTTCTTCTTCAACTGCTTCGATGAAAGCGTTAACGATCTCTTCGGTAACCTTCTTCTTCTGGTTTGTGGATTCTGCAATCTTTGCTACTAATTCAGCCTTATTCATTTTATTCCTCCTGATAGTTATTTCGAGCGGAGCCTGGTGCTCCGCACAACATAAAGTATTGTTGCACACAAATATGTAAAAGTCAATATAAAAAACCCCCATAATCCTTTATTTTTAGGGGTTTTTTGATAGTTTTATTTTATGAAGCGTCTCAGTATGCCGGCTATGCGTTTCCCTTTAGGTATGGTCTCAAGCTCATCTAAAGTGATGGATCTGGTGGCGAAAACCAGTATCACATAGGCGATAACTCCCACAGCTATGGCAAGCATCGTCGATATCATGTTGCCTGCAAAACTGTGGAAGAGCTCGTAGCTGAGCCTTGCTGCGGCGCCCATGCAGCCCGCTGCGATGGCCGGCTTTATGAAAATTGCCACATAGTCGTACTTAGTGCCTGTAAAGCGGCTCACATGCCACAGGTTCATGACCGCCGCCACCAGATAGGCGCTGGCTGTGCCTATAGCTGCGCCCTTCACGTTCAGAGCGGGAACAGCGGTAAGGAAATAGTTGACGCCGATCTTAAACAGCGCGCCGAAGCAGAGGTCTATAACAGGGAGATGCTGCTTTCCTATGCCCTGAAGGGTGCCTGTTGTTGCATGCACAAGAGACAGGAATATTACCCCCATTGCCAATATAGCAAGGCAGGCTGCGGCGCTCTGAGCGCTGGCCTGTTGCCTCGGATAGAGCAGCAGCATTATGGGCTTTGCAAGAGCCATCATGCCGAAAGCGCAGGGTGTGGCTATGAGCATTGCATAGCGCAGGCCAAGGGAGATGTTCCTCCTCATAAAGTCAGTCTCGCCCCTCTTGAAAGCTGAAGCCACAACAGGAACAAGGCTCATGGAAACCGCCTGAGTGAAGACCTGCGGCAGGTTGATTATAGGCGCTGCCATGCCTGTCAGCTGCCCGTAGAGGGCTCTTGCGCTGTCGGAGTCATAGCCTATGGAGATCAGACGGGTCTTGACCATGGCGGTGTCGATGGAGTTTATGATAGGCATCACCGAGGACCCGATAGTGATGGGAACGGCGATGGTCAGTATGGTCCACAGTATGGACTTTATGCTTTCTTCATCTGTGCTGTTGTCAAGCCTGAGTTCAGCGTTTATGGTCCTGCGGTTTGCAAGGTATATGAGAGCTATGCATATAAAGCCGAAGATACCGCCTGCTGTGGCGCCGAAGCTGGCGCCTGCTGCTGCAAAGGGCAGCCCCTTAGGCAGAAAGTAGATCGCAAGGCCAAGACCTGCGGCAACTCTGAAAAGCTGCTCCACAAACTGCGATACCGCCGTAGGTCTCATGTTCTGGCGTCCCTGGAAAAAGCCCCTGTAGGAGCCCATCAGCGGGATGAATATCAGGCCTATGGCAAGAGCCTGCATGGCGTATACCGCATCCGGCTCCTTTATCATCCTGGTCACCGCAGCTGCTCCGAAATAGAGTATGCCGGCGCTCACCAGGCCGGTAAGGAAAAGCAGAAGAGAAGAGACCCTGAATACCTTGTATGCCGCCTTGGGCTTGTCAAGAGCGTAGCGTTCAGCCACCATCCTGGAGATGGCGGTGGGTATGCCTGCGGTGGCAAGAGTAAGAAACAGCACGTAAATAGGATACGCCGTCTGGTAGTATCCCATGCCGTCGTCTCCTATGATATTTGCCAGGGGAATGCGGAAAGCTGCGCCAAGGACCTTGACCAGAAGTCCGGCAAGGCCAAGGATCACAGCTCCTCCCACAAACGATTTATTTTTTTTGTTCTCTTCGCTGCTCATAAAATAGTGTCGATATTTTCAAGAAGGCTGAGGCACAGAGACTGGCAGTAGGAGCCTGTCTCGGGCTTATACGCTTCGCCCAGCACTTCGGAATTGCTCATGATGCGGAAGCCCAGGAAGGGAATGCCCAGTCTGGAAGCCACGTGAGCCGCCGCATAGGTCTCCATATCCTCCGCGTCGGTGCCGAACTCCTCCCGTATGGCATCGATGACGTCCTTTTCTTTATTCCAGACGTCGCCTGAGCCTATGCAGCCCAGCATGGACTTGCCCGAGCCGTATTCAGTCATGGGACAGGGAATGCCCAGCTGCTCACACTCGTATCTGGAGCTTAGTATGCGGTTGAAGTGAGCTGCAGCCCTGCTGGAGAGAAGAGGATCCGTATAGATCTCCTGATCGTCTCCAAACTGGTTGTTGATACTTGCAGTGCTGGAGGCCACCACCACATCCCCCACGTGGAGCTGGGGATTGTGAGCTCCTGCGGTGCCCAGATTGATGATGAGGTCCGGCTTGAAATAGTCCGAAGCAAATGCCACGGAGGCAGTTCCGTTGACCATGCCTATCTCTGTTTTAAGCACGGCAACGTCTTTTTCATCGATCTTGCCAAGGACCAGCGTGTAGCCTGCCACTTCAAGCCTTTCGGGATCGTCCAGCTCTTCCATAAGATCCAGGATCTCGCTGTCCATTGCTGCTGAAATAAGTATACGTTCGAAGTTTCTCATGTCATATACCTCCTTGCTGCAGTATCGCTTAGAAATGTATTATACAACTACGCTGTCATAACATCAAGCATGGAAAGCGCTGTCCCAACGGCAGTATCGCCCAGGATCTGAAGCCTGATCTTTGGCTCTTTTCCGCCGAAGAAGCTGAGGCGGTTGCCGAAGCTGTCCACCAGGCGGCCAAGCATCTCGGGGTCGAGGGCATTCTGCTCCTCGAAGAGCAGCACCACATCGCTGCGCTGCTGCATCACCTTCGAAACACCGCAGCGGGAAGCTTTGTTTCTTATCATGGCTATATCCAGCAGGTTTTCGGTCTCTCTCGGGATGTCTCCGAAGCGGTCTATGAGCTCGTCTGTTACCTCCGAGCGGTCGTCTTCGCTGTAGATGGAGGATATGCGCTTGTACATCTCCAGACGGGTGATCTCGTCCGAAATATAGCGCTCCGGCAGGAAGGCTGCAACGGCCAGCTCCACGGAGCTGTCTGCGTTGAGATTGTCCTTGGGCAGAGCCTCGCCCTTCAGTTCCCTTACGGCCTCATCCACCATGCGGCAGTAGAGCCCGTAGCCTATGGAGAGCATGTGGCCGGACTGTTCTATGCCGAGTATATTGCCGGCTCCGCGAAGCTCCAGATCCCTCATGGCCACACGGAAGCCTGCGCCGAACTCGGTGAACTCCCTTATAGCCCTTAGCCTCTTCTCGGCTATCTCCGACAGCACCTTATCCTTCTTGTAAAGCAGGTAGGCATATGCCATTCGGTTGGAACGCCCCACTCTGCCCCTCAGCTGATAGAGCTGTGACAGGCCGAAACGGTCGGCGTCCATAATAATAATTGTGTTAACATTGGGTATATCAAGGCCGGATTCGATGATAGTCGTAGCCACGAGCACATTGCTTTCGTGATTGACGAAATTCATCATCACATCCTCCAGCTCCCGCTCGCTCATCTGTCCGTGGCCTACGCTTACCCTGGCCTCCGGCACCAGATCCCTGATCTTTCTTGCCATGGTCTGTATGCCGCGCACCCTGTTATACACGAAATAGACCTGTCCGTCCCTGTCCAGCTCGCGGCGTATGATGTTGGCCATCATGGCATCATCCTGCTCCATGACGTAGGTCTGGACAGGATAGCGGTCCTCGGGCGGTTCTTCTATTACAGACATATCCCTGATACCGATGAGGGACATGTGCAGAGTCCTCGGTATAGGAGTGGCAGAAAGGGTCAGCACGTCCACATTGTGCTTGAGCTGCTTTATGGCTTCCTTGTGCTCCACGCCAAAGCGCTGCTCCTCGTCCACCACAAGCAGGCCAAGATCCTTGAACTTGACGTCCTTGGACAGCAGCCTGTGGGTGCCGACTATAAGGTCTATCTCGCCTTTTTTAAGCTTTTCCACTATCTCGCCCTGCTGCTTGTCAGTCCTGAAGCGGGACAGCATCTCTATCTGGAAGGGGTAAGCCTTAAAACGCTCAAGGAAGGTATTGTAGTGCTGATTGGCAAGTATGGTGGTTGGAACCAGTACTGCGGCTTGCTTGCCCTCCTCAAGGCACTTGAATATGGCTCTGGCGGCGACCTCCGTCTTGCCGTAGCCCACGTCTCCGCAGAGCAGACGGTCCATGGCCTTGTCAGATTCCATGTCCTTTTTGATCTCCTCCGTGCAGCGCAGCTGATCGTCGGTCTCCTCATAGGGGAAGGAATCCTCAAACTCCTTCTGCCAGCTGCTGTCCGGCCCGAACTGATATCCGGGCTCCGCAGCTCTCTGGGCAGAGAGCCTGAGGAAATCCTCCGCCATATCCTTGATGGCGGCCTTGGCCTTAGCCTTAGTCAGAGCCCAGTCGCTGCCGGAAAGCCTGTTGATCTTGGGCTCCACGCCCTCAGAACCCACATATTTCTGGACAGATTCCATCTGGTCCACGGGAATGTAGAGCACATCGCTGGCGGCATATTCTATGCGCAGATAATCCCTGGTGCTTCCGTCGACAGTGAGCTTCTCCACTCCTGCAAAGCGACCGACTCCGTGGTTTTCGTGGACCACATAGTCGCCTTTTTTTATGTCCGTAAAGGCCTTTATCTCCTGACCGCGCCTGCGCCCCTTCTTCCTTGTGCGCTTCACATTGGAGAAGACATCCGACTCCGCAAGGAAGAGGACCTTGTCCTCCGGATACTCGCATCCACCGGAAAGGGATCCGAGCTTGAGAGCGACTCTGCCCTCCAGGCCTTCTCTGTAGAAAAAGTCCTTCAGGTTGTCGATGCGCTCGTCGCTGCCGCAGCAGATGGTCACGCTGTAGCCTTTGGAAATGTAGCGCTTCAGCTCGGTCTTCAGCATGTCCATGTGGCCGGAGAAGACCGGAGCCTGCATGGATTCTATGTGGCTCAGCTGGTCCAGCCTGTCGGTGTAGCGTATCTGCTGGGAGAAAGGCGTGGTGAAATAAAGGTCGAACAGCGCCTCGCTGCCGTCTCTTGAGGCATTGGGGCCTGAAGCCAGCTCCTTCAGCCTGTAGAGATCCTCCGGCTGAGGGTTGGAATCGAAGTCCTTAGGCACTGCCTGGTATCTTTCAAGCATCTGCTTCTGGTTCTCGCCGTCATCCTCCAGATAAAAATCCAGAGTCTCGGCGATGCGGCTGGGATCGTCAACTATCACGAAGGAAGGATCCTTCATGTAATCCCAGAGGCAGGCTGTGTTTTCGTAAAAGTATGATATATAGGCCTCGAGATACTGGAAATTCAGGCCTTCTTCTATGCAGGAGATCAGGTAGTCCCTCTGCTCTCTGAGCTTGTCCAAGGCCTCCTGCGTTATCTTCTTCCCCTGCGTAGCCTTGTTGTAGGCCGAAGAAATGCCCTTCACAGCTCTTTCAAAAGCATCGCTGTCCTTTACCAGCAGCTGTGCAGGTCTGATCCTTATGGACTTCAGCTGCTCCACGGAGCGCTGGGTCATGGGATCGTAGCAGCGCAGCGAATCTATCTCATCGTCAAAAAGCTCTATTCTTACAGGAAGATCCCGGTCTCCGGAGAAAAGGTCGATTATGTCGCCCCTTACCGCAAACTGGCCTCCGGCCTCTGCTGAGCTCACTCTTTCGTAGCCGAGAGAAGCCAGTGTCTTAATGAGTTCCGCCCTGTCTATTCGGCCGCCCAGAGTAAGGTGCAGCACATTTTTCGAGTATATTTCAGGAGGAGTCAGCTGCTTAAGAGCTCCCAGCACAGGAGCAACCACGATGCAGGGCTCGCCGCTCTGAAGCTTGTTCAATACCTTCAGCCTTGCGGTAAGCTCCGCAGGGCTCTTGGCATCGTAGCGCATGGCAGCCAACTCCAGCTCCGGATAGACCAGCACAGGGACATCAGAAAAAAAGGACAGGTCGTCAGCAATGCGCCTTGCCCTTGACTGGGAGGAGCAGATTATGATGGCCTGTCCCGGTTTTTCTTTTATCAGTTCTGAAGCCGGATAGGCAATTCTGGTATCGGAAATTCCGGTATAATTGATTATCATTATTCTTCTTTTTCCTTTGGATCTTCCGCTTCCGGCACCCTCTTGTGCTTCGGTGGCTTATCCTTTTTTGTGTTGTATCTGGACATAGCTTCCTGGAGCCCGTCGGTCACAAAGCACTGCGCAGCCAAGGCTGCCTGCTTTATGGCCGCATCCACAGCTTCCTTTTCGCTGTCGGAAAAGCGCCCGAGAACAAAATCCCTCATGTCCAGCTGACCCTTGCTTCCTATGCCCACTCTGAGCCTGGGGAACTGGTCGCTCTGAAGCTGATATATTACGGATTTCATGCCGTTGTGGCTTCCGGAGCTCCCGAAGGGACGCATCCTTATGCTCCCTACGGGAAGGTCCGTGTCGTCGTATATCACAAGTATGTTTTCAGGTTCGACCTTATAATAGGCAGCGGCTTCCCTCAGGGCTTCTCCGCTGTTGTTCATAAAGGTCTGGGGCTTGAGAAGTATCAGCTTCTGCCCTGCCAGCCTGGTCTCGCCCACAATGGACTTGAACTTAAGCTGGATCACAGGCACGTTAAGAAGCCGCGCAAGCTCATCAAGGGTCCGGAGACCCATGTTGTGCCTGGTGGCTTCGTATTCTCTTCCCGGATTTCCCAAGCCGCAGATTATATACATGCTCTAGTCCACAGTCTTGTCGTAGAGAGAGGTGATGGGCCTGTTGGTGTGAGTGCGCACGATGGCTTCAGCCAGCAGTGGAGCCACAGAGAGGACCTTGATCTTCTCTTCTTCTCTCTTTTCAGCTGCGATTGGCATGGTGTTCAGCAGAACCATCTCGGTCATGGCTGAGTTGTGGATGCGCTCGATGGCAGGGCCTGAGAGCACGCCGTGAGTAGCGGCTGCGTGAACGGACTTTGCACCGTTTGCCATAAGAGCGTTGGCCGCATTGCAGATGGTGCCTGCGGTGTCGACCATGTCGTCGATCATGATGCAGTTCTTGCCTTCGATATCGCCGATGATGTTCATTACTTCGGACACATTGGCCTTGGGACGACGCTTGTCGATGATGGCGATGGGAGCGTCGAAATTCTCTGCGAATTTCCTTGCCCTGCCTACGCTGCCGTGGTCAGGAGATACGATAACGATGTCTTCGATCTTCTTCTGCAGGAAGTAGTCAGCAAGTATGGGCATGCCGTAGAGATTGTCCACGGGAATGTTGAAATAGCCCTGGATCTGAGCGGCGTGAAGATCCATGGTGATGATCCTGTCTACGCCGGATACGCTGATCATGTCAGCTACCAGCTTTGCGGTCAGCGGTTCTCTGGGCTTAGAGATCCTGTCCTGACGGGCATAGCCGAAATAAGGGATGATGGCGTTGATCCTGCCTGCGGAGGCTCTGTGCATGGCGTCTACCATGATGCACAGGTCCATGAGATTGTCATTGACCGGTCTGCAGGTGGGCTGGATGATGTAGCAGTCCATGCCTCTTACAGACTCGCCGAGGCTTACGAATACTTCTCCGTCTGCAAATTTAGTTGATTTGGACTTGCCGAGAGGCTTGTCCAGTATTTCAGATATTTCCTGTGCCAGTGCAGGATTTCCGTTTCCTGCAAAAATTTTGTAGCCTGCAAATGCTCCGTTGCTCCCCATTGTGAATTCCTTTCCTTGTTTTGCATTAAGCTATTACATCCGGATTGATATCCATTCTGATGCGGTACTTGTCCTCCTCGTTCATCAGAAGCAAGGGGGTATAGTCTCCGATCTTTTTGTTTTCGCGGCCTCCCGCCACGACAATCACTCCTATGCCTGCGGTTACTGCATCAAATTCGCTGAGCATATCCTCTATGCCTTTGATGCTCCCTCCCCCGCGCATGAAGTCATCTATGATCAAAGCCCGCATGCCCGGCTTCAGAGCCATCTTGGAGAGGCTCATCTGCTGTATGCGGTCTGAAGATCCGCTGAAATAATTGACATTGATGGTACTGCCTTCAGAGACACGGCTCTCTCTTCTGAGGACCACAAGGGGCTTGTTGAGAAGCTCTGCGGTGAACAGAGCAACGCCTATGCCTCTGGTCTCTATGGTAACCACCACATCCAGATCCAGCGCTGCGAAGCGTTTTGCGAAAATGCGCGCAGCTCCTTTGGCTGTCTCGGGTGTAAACATAAAATCTGTTGTGTAAATAAAGCGGCCGCCGACCATTCTGCTGGGTTCTTCGTAAAGAGCTTTGAGTTTTTCCAGAACTTTAAGAGCTTCCTCTGCAGAAATATAGGGCACGTAACGGACTCCGCCTTTGATTCCGGCGGTGGTCTCAAGATATCCCAGACCTGCGGCTTCCATGGAGGCTCGGACTAGTTTCATGTCCTCGCTGATGGAGGATTTTGCGCAGCCGAATCTTTCAGCAAAGTACCCGAGGGAGTAGTCTTTGTTGGGATTTTCGGTTAGTATGTGGGTTATCATGCAGACCCGCTGGGCCTTCTTTATCTGAGTTTTCATTGTTTTGTTTCTGCTTATCAGTCTCTGCAGGCAGATTCTTTCAGGACCAGGTGCTCGTCGCTGCAACGCAATGGATTTCTTCTTCGCTGATCTCGGCCGCGGTCACGGCCCGCTCGCGCCTACAGTCGTCGCTCACTAGACCGCTAAGCTGACGCTTACCTCGATGCACGCTTGAATAGATCCTGCTTTTGCAACGCTCCTCGCAATGGTCCTTCAAGCATCTGTCAGCATCATTCATTCAGCTTAAGGCTACTGCTTTGTCGGCGGCGAGTATCTTTTCGCCTACTTTGTAGATGTCGCCGGCGCCCATGGTTATGACTATGTCTCCGGGATTGGCGTTATTCCTTACAAACTCAGCCATGTC